>NZ_PNDU01000225.1:0-17348 GCF_005886635.1 Pseudoalteromonas sp. S558
TCACGTTTCGCGCGGGCAAGGGGTATTTACGTGGTGGGTTTATGAGTATTTATCTTTTGCGCGTTGATAATTTTGGATGTCAAATCGGCATAGGTGTTCTAATTTGGTTTTAACATTTGGCTCATTAAAGTAGCTTTGAAGCGTGCTTTTTACATGTTGTTTTTTCTCATCTAAAAAGCTATCGGTGGTATTGTGGTTGCCTATGTTAATTTGCTTGTTTGATAATTGTTTAATTTGTTCGCTAAAGCTATTTAAATTATCAAGGAAGCCGACAACTTTATATGCTGCTAAATTATCAGCAAATTCACTTTTTACTTTTTCTGCATCGGTTACATCTTTTGCAAAACGGCCTGTTATACACATACTCATTACGTTGGCCATTTGCCAACCTCTGCGGTGGCCTAAAATGAGGTCTACTTCTTCAATAAGATTATCGCTGTTAAGGTTATTAGGCGCCATAATCGGTAATGAGTTAGTTAGCTTGTTATATATATAATTTGAAACAAAGCGTGAAACAGGTTCCCTCAATACAGTTATAAAGTGATACTGATGTGCAAAATTTTCAATAATATGTTGGTTTGTGCTCACATGACCACTTATGTATTGCCAGTTTTGCGCTAAGTGATAAGCAAGCAAACCATTTAATTGTTGCGCATGATGATCGCTAAACTGTGTAATACTATCAAGATCGGTTATCTCTTGATTAAATGTAGCCAAACTCATTTCAATGGCACCTTCACGGCTAAAGCGGGCTTCACCAGGTTTTGCAAGTTGTTCTCGCATCGCTAAATCAATTGAGATCCCCCCTGATTTAGGGACATGCACAAACGCAAACTTAGTTTGGTTTTGTTGTGCTTTGCCTATTCGGTGCAGTTTTACGTCGTAGCCTAAACGATTAATAAGGTGTTTTATATTTTGTTTCATCATGAAGTCATTTTTTAACTAAGCGTAATTGCTTTATAAATGGTTTTAATAATGTAGGAAAGTTTAACACAGCCAGATGTAATATTTGGGCGTAACGCTTAGTTTTTGAATGAAAAAACAAAAAACCATAACTTGCTACCATGTACGAAATTACAGTGGCCCATGCTGCCCCCACGCCTGCGTACTGAGGAATTAAAATAGCGTTTAAGGCTATGTTTGTTACTGCACCAAAAAGGCTAGAAACAAGACTGTACTTGTAAAGGTTTTCTATAATCAACCATTTTGAGAGTATTGCTCTTTGAAAAATAAAGATGCTTGCAAATATATGTATGCTGAGTATTGTTGCGCTTGAGCTGTATTCGCTACCATATATAAGTGCGATTAAAGAAGGGGCTATAAAGTAGGTAGTAATGCTAAGTATTAGCGCACTTAGGGTAAGCGTTGCTATCAATTGCTGTAATATTAAGTGGTATTTTAGATCGTCATTAAATTTTAATTGGCTTAGTTGTGCGCTAAAGGCATTGGCAATTAATACCGGAAACACGTACCACATTTCAGACAATTTTGCGGCTGCTGCGTAGTAAGCTACAGCGCGTGTGTCGACTAAATTCGCGAGCATTATTTGGTCTATTTTTAAATAGATTGTTGCTGCAACACCAGAGAACAATAGCCATTTACCTTTTTGGGCAAGCGCTATGTAGCTGCGCCTAGATGTATTTCGCTTAATATGTTGATGGTGCTTTCCTTTTACATATACCAGTATATAGCTCGCGCCAATAAAAACGTATTCAAGCCCTTGTAAGATAATTAATAAGCTAAGTGATGAGCCATTTAAAATAACGATGCATTTTAAGCTGTTAAGTGCTAAAAGTATAATCAGGCGAATTTTTAGTAATATATGTACCTGCTGCTTGGCTAAAAAGAAAAACTCAATAACATAAAATGCGCTAAAGCTTTGCAGTACTATCAATAGAAGTATATTGGCGTTATTTTCAGTATTTAAGATAAGTATCAGTAGTAAGCCTAAAGCTATAGATATTAGCGCTCCGCATAAGCGAACAATAAGTGCACTTTTAAGATAATAATGAGCGTTATGAGGATTATTAACTACATATTTAGTGACTATATTATTAAGCCCCATAACACTCAATGGTAAAAATAGGCCCGCTATGGAGAGGATATATGCGTATTGACCAAAAATGTCAGGACCGGCTATGCGCGCTAAAAGCACACTGTTTAAAAAGCTCAAACATAATAAAATGCACTTTTCTACAATTAGTAATACGCTATTTTTTATACCTGAAGAGGTAGACATGGCCACTCATGTTGTTGACGTTAAAAACATGCCACTATAACGTATTAAAAATAACTGTAAAAGGTTGAAAGGGTGATTGTAGCTGTATATGCTTCGCAGTTGGTTTTTTAAGTGGTATAGGCAAAGTATGTTGATTGAAATAAAAGGGGTTCAGTTTGTAAATAAAGGGGCTGAATTGATGTTGTATGCGATTTTAGAGCAATTTAAAATCCATTTGCCTGATGCTGAGGTATGTTTGGCTCATAATGTAAACTCTCCTTACAGTAAGCGAGCGGCAATTGGGGCTTTTCAAAAAGTAAATTTACGTAAGAACGTATTTGATTTTAGCTTTTTGTTCTCCTTTTTACCTATAAAAACCCGTCATTATTTTAAACATCGTTTTGGCATCGTTACTGAACTAGATGTAGATGTAGTACTAGATGCATCTGGCTTTAGCTATGGAGATCAATGGTCAGATGTAGTACTACAACAAGTGGCTAATGAAGTAACTCGATTCAAAAAAGCAAATAAAAAATATATATTTATGCCGCAATCATTAGGTCCTTTTACGCGAAATAAAAATAAGAGATATGCGCATCAAGCTTTTTCTAATGCAAGCTTAGTCTTTGCCCGAGAAAAACCGTCGCTAGAACATATTAAGCAATTTGATAGCGAAAACACCAATTTATTTATGGCTCCTGACTTTACTAATCTAGTTTGTCCATTAGCTGATGGTAAGTTTCTTAAATATAAAAATCATTTGATCGTCATTCCTAACTCAAAAATGCTGAGCTCTAAAAATAAAGATATTGATTGGAAAACTAATTATGTTGAGGTAATTAAGACTCTTATAGAAAAGGCATTAAGTTTGGGTGAGCAGGTTGTTATTTTGAATCATAGTGGTAAAGACGATGCCCCATTGTGTAAGGCTATTCAGAACGAGTTAAGTGTACCTTGTGATATTGTCGAACCTGTTACAGCGATTGAGGTTAAAGCTGTTATTGGTAATGCTAAAGCGGTTGTCAGCTCTCGCTTTCATGGCTGTGTAAGCGCTTTGTCGCAAGGTGTGCCATGCATTGCAACTGGATGGAGCCATAAATATTTAGAATTGTTTAAAGAATATAATAGTGAACATTTGCTACTTGATTCAAAAAGTAGCAACACTTTACTTTTTGAGTTGTTAAATGCAGTGCTTAACCCCGAACCTCAATGGCTTGAAAGCTTAAATTATAATGCTACTGATTATAAAAAGCAGACGCAAGATATGTGGGGAAAAGTAATAGCCACAATTAAGAGCAATTAGCTTATTTAGCTGAGGTTTGCTTGTTTTTCGAGGTTGAATTTGCAGTCATGTTTCTGTTTTAGAGATGCCTATTTAATATGGTTAAATCTTTATAAATAGGCGATTGACTCTTTACTGCTCCGTTTTTACTTAGCTAATTAGAGTGCAAACAGAGGACTACAATTGAATTTATCTAAACTGAACAAGCTTTAATCTTTATAGGCTAGCGGGGACAAGATATTTTCAATATAAACCTGCTGAATTTATATATCAATTGCAAGTAAGTTTAATGCAATTAATGTTAAAAAAGCGGTTTGAGATTGGGTTACAATCCAGCGTTCAGATTATTCATTACTTTAATGTTAGGGTGGGAATATGATTATTTTGTTCACTAATAGTTACTTAGGCTATTTTTATTTGTAGGTTAATCAACTATAATACCGTCGCTTCTATATTAGGTATATAAAATGAATAAAGGGCTAATGCTTCAAAAGGTAAGAAATTGTGATAACAAATAATGTAGGGCTGTTTCTGTGTTCTTTTTTAAGCCTTTTTATCTTTCGAAAAGTGGCTATTTATATAAATCTAGTTGATGAACCAAATTCACGAAAACACCATTCAGGCTCTGTTCCTCTTGTTGGTGGTATTGCTGTTTTTATTGTCGTATTTTCTTACCTATTAGTTTTTCCTGACACCATTTCATCGTCTATGTTGTATTTAGGTTGTGCTAGCATTTTATTATTTGTTGGTTTACTTGATGACCTTTATGATATTAGCTTTAGATTACGTTTGTTGTTGCAAATAGTTATTTCAGGCTTAATGATGGTATTTGGTGGCTTAGTACTAAACTATATAGGAGCTGTATTTGGTAGTAGCACCGTTGAGTTATCATACTTTGGTTATGTTATGACTGTTGTAGCCGTTGTTGGTGCTATAAATGCTTTTAATATGGTTGATGGCATTGATGGTTTACTCGGGGCACTTGCAACAATAACGTTTAGCTCTCTGGGTATTTTGTTTTACCTCAATAACCAGCATGAACTAACTGCTTTTTGTACCGCAATAGTCTTTGCTATTGCACCATATATACTTATGAATTTAGGTATTCCGCTAGGTCAGCGCTTTAAAGTATTTATGGGCGATGCTGGTAGCACAGTTATTGGATTTACGGTTGTATGGCTACTACTTGAAGGTTCGCAATCAGGTGAGGCGAGTGCTTTTAGTCCTGTAACCGCTCTTTGGTTGGCTGCTATCCCTATTATGGATGCTGTTTCAACGATTATCAGAAGAATAAAAAAAGGGCAATCACCCTTTCAGCCAGATAGAGAGCATCTTCATCATATTCTTCAACGATTAGGTTTAGGGTCAAAAATGACATTAGCTATGATTTGCTCTATAGCTAGCGTATTTGCTTGTATTGGGATTGTAGCTCAAATTTATAATGTTCCAGATTATGTTATGTTTTATGGCTTCCTTATTTGCTTGTTAGTATACAACCAAGTGATGATGAATATTTGGAAGTTTACAGTTGTTACTAGGCGTTTTATTCGATTTTTAAAGAGAAAATCTCAAAGTGAGATTGATTAATAACATTGACTGTAATGTAAAAGCTTAAATGAATTTAGCATTTTAAGTTTAAATGGGTTTAGGTATTAATTTAGTTGGTAAGTATTCAATAGCCACCTACCTTCGAGCTGGTGTTTATATTAGCTTTTTCTATGCTGTAGTATGTTTAAATCTAGAGTGATTATAAAGTTGCTTAATAATAGGTATGCAGTACATGGTAGTTATATAAATTTTTGACTTGGCGAACTAGTCAGTAAAAACCATTTCACTTTAATAAAGAGTAGTATTTGAAGGCTTACGTGCATTAATATTATTTATTAGTGATTTTCATTTCAAATATTATACGTAGTAATTATCCTGTTAGCTTTAGAAAACAACCCAACAGTACTTTTTTCCTAGTAAAATCAACCCCTTTTAGTTTTAAATAAGTAAATATATGAAGTTAATAAAAGTATTGCACTATGTACCTAATTTTTCAGTGAATACTGAAACGTTTATTTATGATCAAATTTTAGGTATTCAGAGCCATGGCCTAGAATCTGCGGTCCTTACCACTAAAAGGTTAAACTTAGAATCACGCCCTTTTTCAAATGTTTATATATCGCCATTTAAGAATATATGGAATGAGAGAATTACCCAGAGTTTAGCACTGAGGTTTCAGTTGATGCCTTATTTAATTGACTATAAATATTGGGAAAAAGTGCTACAGGAGTTTCGGCCTGATGTTGTGCACTGCCATACAGGAAACGCAGTAAAAGGGTGGATGCATGTGAGCGAAAAATTAGGGGTTACCATCCCGACAGTAGCCTCTATGCACGGTTCTGATGTAAATAGCGAACCTTTGATAAGAAATAAATATAAAGACGTTCTTGTCAGTGCAGGCCATAAAGAATTTGTGTATTGGACTGTGCCTTCTAATTTTTTGAAACAGAAAATGACCATGAATTTATCTGTTTCGCAAGATAAAATATCTATAGTGCATAATGCAATTAATCCTGTTTTTACGAAGTCTTGTAAAAGAATTTCATTTAATCAATTGAAGGTGATTAGCGTCGGTCGATTTATACCTTGTAAAGGTCATATTTTTTTGATTAGTGCATTCGCACGGACGCTTGAGGTGTATCCGAACGCAATCCTTACTCTAGTGGGTAATGGTCCCCTTAAGAAAAGCTTAATTGAGCATGCCCAAGAGTTGGGTATTTATAGTAACATTAGATTTATAGACTATATTAGTCATGATGACTTACCTAACCTTTTGTCTGAGCATAATATATATGTACAACCCTCCATTAGAGACGAGAACACTCAACAAGAGGAGTCATTTGGGGTCGCAGCACTGGAAGCCATGGCTGTAGGTTTGTCTGTTATTGTGACGCAGTGCGGTGGTTTGAAAGAGTTGGCTAGCTTTTGCGATAAAAAAAGTGTTTCAGTAGTGCAGCAGAAAAATAAAGATGACATTGCTGATGCAATCAATAAACACTTTATGGAAAAAACACCTGTATCTTTTGAGGATAGAATAAAGATTAGTGATATTTTTTCTAGTAGAAAAAATATTACCAGCATACTTGAAATTTATAGGCATGCAGTCAATAAGGTATGAGATGAAACACCGACATATTTTATTGGCTGAATATACTTATTAACTCGTTAGTTAAAAAGAAGCCTTCTTTACAGTAAGCTTTTGCTTTGAAACAATTTGCTTGTTCGATACTTAGGCTTATATTATTTAATTTATGACAAACGATTGCTAGCTCGTTATTTTCTATATAAGTGGTAAGATCAGACTGGTGTTTATCTATTCGTTCATAGTTAGGTATTACAATACACTTCTTTTTT
Organism: Pseudoalteromonas sp. S558; assembly: GCF_005886635.1. Lineage (NCBI taxonomy): Bacteria > Pseudomonadati > Pseudomonadota > Gammaproteobacteria > Alteromonadales > Pseudoalteromonadaceae > Pseudoalteromonas > Pseudoalteromonas sp. S558. Next base: position 6,903 of record NZ_PNDU01000225.1, read on the forward strand.
TTCTCAAGTAGTTCGAAAATCGTACCAGCCCCAGCGTGAGATATTACGATGTCAGCTTCATCTATATACTTCGAAAACTCTTCTGAGAACGAAAAGTACACACCGTTAGATGGTTTATAATTACTATTGCTTATTTGGAAAGTGAACTCGTAATTTGGTAGTGTTTTAGCTACTTTATCCACTGCTTGTATAAAAGACTCAAAAGGTGATGAGCCAACAGTTACTAAAACTTTCATAGACGCCCACAGAATTTTGCATTTTTATAGAGTTGTTTTTGTTCTTTATTTTGTACCCAAAACTCATCACAAAATTTTGACATTATACGACCGGTGAACGAACGTGTATAAAACCGGCAAAATGTTTCAATAAACACCACTTTTTTCCCGAATAACTTTAATATCAAAGACGGTATAATTGAGATTCCTGGGCCCGTAGATATTACGCCCAAAACTTCATATTTGTAACATAACTTAATCGTTAAAATGCATGAATAAACAATGCCAGTAATAGCCATAAGTATTGATTTTAAACGGTTTTTTTTATGGCGAACGTCATCTAATCTGTAATGTGAAATTGACGAATTTATAGGAGAAGTGCCTACCGTGACAAAGGCTAAAGGAGACTTGGAAAGACGCTCGTAAAGCAGCTTCATTTCTTGTTTGTGACCACCCTCACCGTAGATGAGTAGAGTGATTTTTTGTTTTTGCATGTTTAATCTTTTTTATTAAATTTTGAGGTGATACCAAAGTACCGCCTTACTTTTACCGTAATACGCCATATGCGTGTCATTACAAAAAAGTATATTATGTTTATTCCGACAAAACTCCAAAACATAATATAACTTGGAACGTTTAGTATTTCAGAAGCTATACCTATTAATGAGAACACACCTGCAATAATGCATATAGTAATCAAAGCAAGCTTTGGTGAAAAGCCAAAACGTATAAGAATATGGTGTAAATGTTCTCGATCTGGTTTAAATGGCGATTGTTTTTTTCTGATACGTCTAAATATGGTAGAGAGTGCATCTATAATAGGAACAGCTGCAAGCCAAAGCCCTGTCACAGCTTGAAATGAACGAGATGGTCCTTGTGAGCCTTCAATTAAAAGCCAAACAACGGTAAAGCCGATGACGGTACTACCAGCATCACCCATAAAAACTTTAAATTTTTGTCCAAAAGGTATGCCAAGATTCATTAAGATATATGGGATTGTTGCAATAACAATAGCTATAGAAAATGAAAACAATTGGATATGGCCTGAAAACATAAACAAAACTGACATCGCGCCGAAAGTAATGGTTGTCATTCCCCCTAATAGGCCATCAATGCCATCAACCATGTTAAATGCATTTATTGCACCAATTATTGCAATAAAAGTGAGTAAATAACCAAGATTAGGTATAACTAACTCAAAGGGACCAAATAAGTTGCCTAAGTTGACTAAGACCAGCTCACCATTAAACATCATAACTAAAGACATGAAAGCTTGGATAGTCAGTCTCATATTAAAACCTAGATTTTTTAGATCGTCTAATACGCCTATTAGAAGTAGTAGACCGGCACAGCTTAAATAGATGTATGAATTAGTGAGTGTTGTTGGGAATGCGTATAAGTAGCTAAAAACAATGGCAAATATCGATAGTCCTCCAACTAAGGGGACAGCGCCAATATGTCTTTTTCGCTCATTTGGAGTGTCAACTAGATTGATGACTTTCGCTATTTTCCTGAAAAAGAAAAGGCTAATAAAAGTAGCGAAAAATACACTTAAATTATTTATGATCACAGTAAAGGATGCCTAACTTGTGTTGGTTATACAATATATAAATTGTAATGAAAAGATTAATACCCACTGACATTTACCGTAACGTTACATGCTTAATATTCATGTAACCGTATCATGTTAGCTGATACCTATTAGGTAGTCACACCATTTTTACTTATCCTAAGTAGATTACATTATTATGCTAAGTTTATTTGTGTTCTTTTGTTACCAACACCAAATTAAAAAACAAATTTAGCTCCTGATTACATAGGGTAAAAAACGCTACAAAAAAGATAACGTTTTGATATACTGCCCACCATTTTATTAGGTCTAGGTTGGTTGGGTAGTATCATGGAAAGTAATGTTGGAGCCATCGAGCAAGATATAAATACCACTTCTATTAGCTTCTTTAGGTACATGTGGGTAGTTATAGTAGGTACCTTGCTATCAGGATGCTTGTCAGTTTTTATTGCTCTTAATCAGCCGAATACGTATACCGCTAAGGTGTATTTATCTCCTATTGAAAAGTCTGAAGGCGGCGGGATGTCTAAGCTAGCTGGGCAGTTTGGCGGTTTAGCCAGTATGGCTGGAATTTCTTTAGGTGGAAGTGAGGGGTCAGATATTGAGGCTGCCTTAGAGTTTATGCGCAGCAGAGGATTCCTTCAAACATTTATAAATAAAAGGGAACTGATGCCTGATTTACTTGCTTTGACGGCTTGGGAGCAAGATACTCGAAAATCAATTTACAACTTAGAGACCTATGATCCGGATAGAAAGGTTTGGACTCGCACGCCTCCAGCTGACAAAGATGTTATACCTACAGCTTGGGAAGGCTATAATAAATTATTAAGTCAAATAAACACTACATATTTAAAAAAGAAAGGTTTAATTGAACTGCAAGTCACAACAATTTCACCTGAATTATCTGTCAATGTAGCTAACTGGCTAATCGAAGACATTAACCAGTTCTGGAGAGAGAAAGATAAAAAAGAAGCAGAAGAGGCGATTGAATATCTTAAAACTCAAGCTTTAGAAACAAATGTACGTGAATTACGCACTGTCTTTTATGAACTTATTGCGGACCAAACACGTACTAAATTATTATCGTCTGTTGGTGATTACCATTTATTAAAACCACTCTCACCCGTTGTTTATCCTGAAGAAAAATCAGGACCCTCAAGAGCTCTTATATGTATCGGTATTACGTTTTTTGGTGGACTTCTCTCTGTGATATTGGCATTTTTACTAACGCTTCGTTCTCGAGAGCAGTAAGTTATGACAATTGAGCAAGTAAAGCCATGTGTGCTTCTTACTAGTAACCAATATAAACCTAATATAGGTGGTATTGAGAATTCGTTATATCACCTCGCTCAAGAGTATAAAAAGTTAGGCTATAACGTTGTTATTGTTATAAGTGATTTGAATTCTGCAGATAAACCTTTATTAGAGTATGAGCTCGAAGAGGGAGTTTCTATTTACAGGTACAAAACAGAGAGAAACTCTGGCTTTGGTCGAGGGATAAGGCATGTATTTAATGCCATAAAAATTTATAAAAAGGTGCTTAAAAAATATAAACCATGCTTAACTATATGTAGATTCCACTTTAACTTGGTTATTCTAAAAATTATTGGCTGTAAAAATATTGTCTATCTTGTGCCTGGAGTCGTTGAGAATGAAACTAAAGCCAGTCTTCGCCAACAAAGTAGACAGCTAGCTTCAATTAAAAGCAAGTTCTCCTTATTGCTACATAAGTTAATGCAAAGCTTTGCATTTAAATATTGCGATCGACTATACGTATTTAGTGAAAACATGCGTAGGCAAGTAAGCATCGTAAATAAGAATAAGCCTATATTAATTTGCAAGCCCGGTGTTAGTCTAACTCGTTTTACCTTAGCATCCCCTAATGAAAAACATAAACTTAGAGAAGCTGTTGGTTTGCCGTCTCAGGGTAGAGTTTTTTTATGTATTGGGCGTTTTGTTAAGGCTAAAGGGTTTGATATTGCAATTAAAGCCCTTAAACAACTCGACGATAAAAATGTTCAATTGTGGTTATTGGGAGAGGGGGCTGAAGAGGCTGAATTATTTGAACTTTGTACTAGCTTAAACTTAAATGAACAAGTTCATTTTTTAGGACGACAAAGCTCTCCTGAGCTTTATTACAGGGCTGCTGATTTTTTCATTATGTCTTCAACTTATGAGCCTTTAGGGCAAACAATACTGGAAGCTCTTTGTTGCGGTTTACCAATAGTTGGAGCACAGTCAAGCGAAAGTATTGTTACAGCAACAAGTGAAATACTAGAATTGACTAATAATATGATGATTGATGAGCATTCGCCTCTCTCATTTTCAGTAGGAATGCAAGAGTGTTTAAATTTAAACAAAAACAATTATTTAGCTCTTCAAGCTGAAAATCGTAAACTGGCTGAGCTAAACTATAGCTGGAAAAAATTGGCTGAGGATTTGATAGCGAATGACTAAGCTCAAATATATACTTTTCGCCGTGATTAATCGATTTGTACGCTCTCAAAGGCTCCAATTTAAAGTAGATAGATTAGCTTATGAGCGTGTAATAGAAAAATATAAATCGCAAGGCGCTACAATCGGTAAAAATACCCTGATCATTGACACCAAACTTTCTTCTTCAAGTAAAGGTGATCAGTTTTTTATTGGTGATAACTGTACTATTACAGGCGCAACTTTACTTGGGCATGATGCTTCACCAACATTACATATTGATGAGCTTGTTATATTTAAAGAAAGTTTCCGTAAAGGCTCACGCAGGTCTTATCGTTCTCCAGTTATTATAGGTAATAATGTATTTATTGGCTGGGGTAGTATCATTCTTCCCGGTGTTGAAATTGGAGATAATTGCGTTATCGGTGCCGGCAGTGTAGTGAGTAAAAGTATTCCCCCTGGTATGGTTGCTGCTGGAAATCCTGCTCGTGTTCTAAAATCAACTAATGATTACGCAGAGTCTTATCGTAGGCGGTTGAAAGAAGAGCCGAGTAACTTTTGATGATTCGTCGTTTATTTATTAGTGATGAACAACCTGCATTCGCACATCAATTGTGCCTTTTTATGATGAGTATATATTTACTCGCTGACATTGCTTCGGGGTTCACTGTTCTTCAGTTGGGAGTTGATTTAAAAATATCATTATTATACAAGCTCCCTTTAACTATGCTCATTTTTTCGCTTGTTTTTATTTTGGATCCAAAGTACTTCTTAGCGCTTTGCTTTATGCTCGTAGCTCTTCTTGCTGGGCCTATTATACAACTTGCTTCAAAAGCTGATTTGTCTTTTTTTATTGCAGACTTTTCTTATGTTTATAAAATACTAATGCCAATCTCTATTTTTATTTACTTTGGTTTACTAGCCATTAAGTGGAAATCGTTTGTTACTATTTGGCTCGAAAGGATTTTATTTAGTAATTTTGTGATTCTATGTTTTAACCTTTTTATCGGCGCTCTAGGATTTGGTCGATCAAGTTACTCTCTTAGGGATGGGGAGACTGCTGGTTCAAATGGCTTTATCTATGCTGCAAATGAGCTAGGGGGGACGCTAATAGTCCTATTTTCGTTTACTTTGCACTGGTGTTGGAATCATAAACCTCGTTGGTATTTTGTCTTTTCAATGTTTACGGCATTATGTGGTCTTTTAGTTGCGACTAAAACAGCGATGCTAGCTACGCTCATCCTTATTTTTTTAATACCACTTGTTAATGAAAGAGAGCGATTTTTTAGTTTTACAAAACTTAAATGTATCATGCTTATACCAACGATAGTTGTTGTCACAGGAGTAATATTTCTTATAACTGACCTGCTAAAAGCAATAGGGCTATACGATAAGTTTTTATGGGTGCTAACAGATAAAGGTATTTTAGGTCTAATTTGGTCAGGCCGAGAAGTTTTCACGCGAGATATGTTGGTAATTTATATTGAGCAGTTTGGCTTTTTGCAGCAATTTTTTGGTGTAGGTACTGCTGGAGTAGCACAATATTTACCCGTAAAGTACTCAGCTGAAGTAGATTTTATAGACACAATTGTGTGGTTCGGTTTTCCTGGTTTAGCGATTTGCTTAACTTTTTACTTGCTCACTTTATTAAAAGCTGCAAAGCAATTTACCCAGCCCGACTCAAAGTATAGTCCAAGTATATTTGTGGGTGGAGTCATTTTACTTTTTTTAGCTCAACTAAGTGGTCATATTTGGATGTCAGGGACTTTAGGTATTTCATTGGGCTGTTTTTTATCCTTACTTTGGGTCGATAAAAGACAAGGGAGATGAATTTGAGCAACAAAGTTCCTTTGGTTTCCGTCTGGATACCGACTTACAATCGACTTGAGTTATTGAAAAGAGCTGTTAAGTCGGTGAGAAATCAAACCTACCCAAATATTGAAATATTTATTGTTGATAATGGTTCTACAGATGGTACTAGAGAGTATCTGCAAGAATTAAAGCAATCATGCGACAACGTTCAATATCATTGTTTTGAGAAAAATGAAGGTGCATGCCGCGCAAGAAATTATGCAATAAAACATGCTACAGGTTTTTTTGCTACTGGACTCGACGACGATGATGAGTTTTTACTTACTCGAATTGAAGAGCTTGTTTCTGCATTTGATGAAAAATATGCTTTTGTGTGTAGTAGTTATATTTGGGATTACGGAAAAATAAGAAAACCACAGCTGAACACTGAATTAATTATTGATTTAGATAAACAATTAAATTTTAACCAAGCATCTAATCAAGTACTTACATATAGACAACGCTTAATTGATGTCGGTATGTTTGATGTTTCAGTAGTTTCTTCACAAGATTGGGAGCTTTGGACTAGAATGATAGTTAGATTTGGCTCAGCTAAGCGCATAAAAAAACCATCTTACATTGTTCATACCGCTCACGATATGCCTAGAATAACAGATAGCTTAAATAATCGAACACTTGGTTTTAATCAATATTTTGAACGCTACGGACACCTTATGTCTAAAAGTAATAAGAAATGTTATGACTTTTTAGTTCACTACAATGAAGGGAACACAATAACACTTTTTACTGTGGTAAAATATTTTACTCCCGCTATTGCTACTAAGTTACTAAAAGCTTGGCTAGCCTCTACTTTTCCTAGACTTGCAAAAAAGCGTCTTGAATTATTTAAAAAAGGTAAACGTGAGTAAAATTTGTTTTATCGCTAATTTATTTCCATCCAAACGTGACCCATCTTTTGGAAGTTTTGTTGGGAAAAATCATGAACAGCTTATTGAGCAAGGTCATAAGATAATTAATAAAGTAGTAATTGATTATCGGGCATCCGGCCTTGAGAAGTTAATTTGTTATATACGTTTTATTTTTAGCGGTATGCTTGCAATTAATAAACGGAATTATGATTTTATATATTTTCATTACCTTACTTATTCAACCATATGTTTATTGCCTTATTTATTGTTTAGTAAGCCAAAGTATGTGATTAATGTTCATGGTGATGATCTTGTTGGAAATAGTTTTATTCATAAAATCATGGGTATAGCTTCCCCATTGATAATCAAGCATAGCGCTGGGATAATAGTTCCATCCCAATACTTTAAAACTATTCTTCTTGAGTTATACCCTTGGTATCGCGAAGAGAAAGTTATTATCTCTCCTTCTGGAGGCGTTGATTTTGAGATATTTAAAGCAAATAAGCTTTCAGATAGCTCTTTATTTACTTTAGGCTATGTTTCAAGAATTGATGAAGGTAAAGGATGGCCCGAACTTTTAAAAGCAGTTGCTTTAATCAAAAATGAACAGCCTGAGCTTGTAGAGCGATTTAAATTGAACCTGTACGGTACTGGTGGTCAAGTTGAACAGTTGAAAAATGCAATATCAGAATTGGGTATTGGCAAGTTAGTTACTTATTTTGGAGCATTAGAGCATAATCAGCTCGCTATTAAATACAGTGAGATGAATGCATTTGTTTTCCCTACACACAGAGAGAGTTTTGGTTTAGTTGCTGTTGAAGCTCTCGCGTGCGGCACTCCTGTTCTCGCTTCTAATATTAGTCCAGTCAATGAAATTGTTATAGAGGGTATAAACGGCCTGTTTTTTGAAAAACAAAACCCACATTCTATAGCAGAAAAAATAATTCAATTATTAGAAATGAATAAAGCTGATTATGACAAATTAGTTAGTAATGCCCGTGAATCTGTCGAACATTATAGTGCCGAATTAGTCGCAAAGCAGTTAGATGAAAATCTGCAAAAATTAATAAATAATTAGGGAATAAAGATGAAAATAGCTGTAGTTGGCACCGGGTATGTGGGCCTTTCTAATGCGATGCTTTTATCTCAAAATAATCAAGTTGTAGCGCTTGATATAGATGAGAAAAAAATAGCGTTATTAAATAACCAGCAATCTCCAATAATTGATGAGCAAATTGAGCTTTATTTAAAACGCACCGATTTAGATTTTACAGCGACGACTGATAAGCACCTCGCTTATAGCAATACAGATTACGTGATTATTTCAACACCTACAGACTATGATGCAGAGACTAATTACTTTAATACTAGCTCAGTAGAGGCTGTAATTACTGATGTGCTTTCTATAAACCCAGGTGCTGTAATGGTTATTAAATCAACGGTTCCTGTTGGATTTACGGAGTCTGTAAAAGAAAAATTTAACTGTAATAATATTATTTTTTCGCCTGAATTTTTACGAGAAGGCAATGCGCTTCACGATAATTTGTACCCGTCTCGTATTGTGGTAGGTGAGCAAAGTGAGCGTGCTAAAGTCTTTGCTAAACTACTAGAGCAAGGTGCTATTAAGCAAAATATAGACATTTTATTTACTGGTTCAACCGAAGCTGAGGCGATTAAGCTTTTTTCAAATACCTATTTGGCTATGCGGGTCGCCTATTTTAATGAGTTAGACAGCTATGCAGAGTCTCATGGTTTGGATAGTAAGCAGATAATTCAAGGTGTAGGATTAGATCCTCGAATTGGCACACACTACAATAATCCTTCATTTGGCTACGGCGGATATTGTCTTCCGAAAGATACTAAACAACTTCGTGCTAATTATGAAAATGTACCCAATAATATTATTGGTGCAATTGTTGATGCAAATACAACACGTAAAGATTTTATTGCCAACTCCATAATTAAACGTAACCCTCGCGTTGTGGGTATATACCGACTAGTGATGAAAACGGGCTCAGATAATTTTAGAGCTTCAGCTATTCAAGGTATTATGAAGCGTATAAAAGCTAAGGGAATTGAAGTTGTAGTGTATGAACCAACACTCAACGAAAATGAATTTTACCATTCTCGTGTGATTAAAGATTTAAACGAGTTTAAAAAAATATCCGATGTGGTTGTTGCAAACCGAATGGTTGAGGCGCTCAGTGATATTGTTGATAAAGTTTACACCCGAGATTTATTTGGTAGCGATTAAGCTTTAGGCGAGGTTTTATACCCCGCTTTTTACTGATTTATGCCATATCACAGGAGCAATAAATAAAGTGCTCCTGTAAGTCGTATCAAACTCAATCCTTAAATCACTCTCAGCGCTTTTGGCCTCGTAATCTGCTTTTAAACTCTCATTTAACCCCATTCAGCTTAGATCTATCTCATAACTGGTAACTTAATTTAATTGCTTATTTATTTTAAATCAAAGGACTACCTATGAAAGCTGTCATCCCCGTTGCTGGCCTTGGAACGCGAATGTTGCCAATGACTAAAGCGATTCCAAAAGAGATGTTGCCAATTGTTGATAAACCGCTTATCCAATACATAGTAAATGAATGCGTTGCTGCAGGGGTAAAAGAGATTGTGTTGGTAACGCACAGCTCAAAAAATGCTATTGAGAATCACTTTGATACGAGTTTCGAGCTTGAAGCAACACTCGAAAAGCGCGTTAAGCGCGTACTACTCGATGAAGTTCGCTCTATTTGTCCGCCGGATGTAACCATTATGAGTGTGAGACAAGGCGAAGCTAAAGGGTTAGGGCATGCTATTTTATGTGCTAAGCCAATTGTAGGTAATGATGATTTTGTTGTACTTTTACCCGATGTCATTCTTGATACTTATACGGCAGATCAAAAAACTGAAAACTTGGCCGCTATGATCAAGCGATTTAGCGAAACTAAGGCGAGTCAGATAATGCTGGAGCCAGTCGCGAGCGATGAGGTTAGTAAATACGGTATTGCAGATATTAACGGTGTACAGCTTAGCCCAGGTGAAAGCGCTGCTATTATGGCAATGGTTGAAAAGCCAAGGGTTGAGCTCGCTCCTTCAAACTTAGCGGTGGTTGGGCGTTATGTGCTTAGCAAAAACATTTGGCCACTGTTAGCTAAAACACCGATTGGCGCTGGTGATGAAATACAACTGACTGACGCGATTGACTCACTCATGGCACAAGAAACCGTAGAGGCATTTCATATGAGCGGGCGTTCACATGATTGTGGAGACAAACTTGGTTATTTAAAAGCGATAGTTGAGTACAGTATGCGTGACGATAAGTTAGGTGAGGAGTTTTCTCAATTTTTATATAATACCAAACTGCATAAATCTTTGAGCAATTTAACGAATTAAATTGCACTATAACGTCGTTAAAAATTTTTTATTTAGAACAACTAGATACAAAAATTTTTGCCTAGTTCTAGCGTAATTTTCTTAACGTAAAACAGACCCCATATATAACCATGTT
>NZ_PNDU01000226.1:0-14805 GCF_005886635.1 Pseudoalteromonas sp. S558
AGTGATCTATTATAGCGATAAGAAAATAGCGCAATAACAAGGCTAAAACTATGATACATAGTTGTTCTATATAAATAGTTTTTAACGTAGTTAGTGAGTTATTTAATACGCTAGAATGATCATGTTTTTAATAAAATTGGTATTATATGGGCTTGTTCTTTCATAACTCACATTGGTAAATCTGTATTTAGCTATATAGACGTCCATTGACATTTATCAACAAAATACCCACAATAGCGGCATATTTTCAAGGTGCTTGCTAAACGCTTCAAGTTAATAAGTTTTTAGCAGGATAATCGGGAAGTTGGTGCGTTTTCACGATGACTACAAACCCAACACTGCCCCCGCAACGGTAAAGTATGGCATGTTTTTATGTGCTTACTGAGTCCGGAGACCGGCCTTGATGCAATCTTACTTACTTAAATCTTTGCGGTGGGCAAAGGTAGGGGATCTCATGCTAAACAAAACAACCCTTGGCGTTGCAATTTCTGCTGCGCTTTCATTTTCTGCGTCTGGTGCAGAACAATCAATTGAAAAAATAACCGTTACAGCTAACAAGTTTGAGCAATCAATTAATGATGTTTTAGCGAGCGTAAATGTTATTGAACGTGCTGAAATAGAAGTAAGTAACGTACGCGATTTACCTTCCCTTTTAAATACAGTTGTTGGTCTTGATATTGTAAGTAATGGGGGCTTTGGGCAAAAAGCGGATGTATTTGTACGTGGCGCGTCGGCAAAGTACACATTGGTTTTGGTGGATGGTGTTAGGATAAGTGATGCGACTTCGGGTAGTGTGTCGCTTACTAACATCCCAGTTAATAGCATTGAACGTATCGAAGTTATCAAAGGTGCTCGCGCGGCCATTTATGGTTCAGATGCAATCGCAGGGGTTATTAACATCATTACTCGTGATGCAATTAATAATACTTTATCTGCTACATTTGGTAGCAATAGTTACTCAAACTATCAGCTAGCAGGTGGGGTAGCTAAAGATGCGTTGAGCTTTAAATACAATGCAGGTTATGAAGAAACAGATGGCTTTGATGTTACTGAAAAAGACCCTACTGCTGCAATTACTAAAGATCATGATGATGATGGCTATAGAAATAAAAATATTGGTTTTAACTTAAGCTATCATACTGAAGACTTGGGTCAATTTAGCGCACAAGCACAGTATAGTGAAGGTGAGGGCGAATACGATTCGGCATACTCTAGCGACGCTTATGATTTTGAAAACTATATCGCTAAATTAGGTTGGGAAAAAAGCTCTCAAAATTATAATCAAGGTGTTTCAGTCAGTTTATCGCAAGAAGAAAATGAGCAAACAGGGACTGCAGTAAATACTTTTTATAGTACTGAACGTTTTGAAGCAGAATATCGTGGTCTATATACTTTAACTCAAACACTAGAACTAAGTGGCGGTGTTAATTTATTACAAGAAGATTTATCCGGTTCTACAGCAACTTCATTACATGAAAAACGCGATAATAAAGCATTATTTATTGGTGCTTTTTATGATGATGACATATGGCTTGCTAGTGCTGTTATTAGAACCGATGATTACGATTACCACGGTCGCGCTAATACATACAGTACAGGTGTTGGTTATAAAGCTAATAAATATATTAGCGTTCGTGCAAGTCACGGTACAGCATTTAGAGCACCATCATTGGTGAACGCGTTTGTAACGAATAGCCTCTATTATGTAGGTAACAGCGATATTAAGCCCGAAGAGGCTGTGAATAATGAGCTGGGCATTACGCTTACAACAAAATGGGGTCGTTACGATATTACTATTTTTGATAATAATATTACAAACTTAATTGAAAACCAATATGACGCTAATTTGGGAAAATATGTACCTTCAAATGTTGCGCGTGTGTCTATGCAAGGGGTTGAAATTAGTGCTGAGTTTAGCGCGTTAGGGTTTGAACATAACGCTAACTTAAGTTTTTTAGATACAGAAGATGAAACTACGGGTAAAGAGTTGGCGCGTCGCCCATCTGAAGCATTTAATTATACACTAACTAAAAGGTGGGGACATTTTGACGCCAATCTAACCATGCTATATCGCTCAGCTCGCGATTCAATTTCATACTACGATACAGAAATTGCAGCGTTTACTGTGTTTAATATTGCTGCTAACTATCAGCTTTTAGATAATCTAGCGCTACATGCACGTATTGAAAACTTAACTGATAAAGAGTACTTCACTGCGGGTATTGGCTTTGCCGCAAGTGGTGAGCTTTTAGGTTACACCGCACCCAGCAGACAAGTATTTGCTGGGATTAGCTACCAGTTCTAAATTTATTATTTAGTTATTAAAAATACAAAAGCCCGATAAATTATCGGGCTTTTTGCTTTTTCTGTTTACTTTTAAGTTATACCAACCTGCGTAGACCTCTAAACAGTTTAACGGATTAAATCACACGCTAACGTCGTTATAAATTTTTTATTTAGAACCACTAGATATAAAGTTTTTTCCTAGTTAGAGCGCAATTTTATTATCGTTAAATAGCTTCTATACTTATTTAGATTGGTATTAATCAGTTAAAAACTCTTTAAATACGGTTTCAAACTTATGTAATTTTGGCGCGATTAAAATACTGCAATAACCCTGCTGTGGGTTTTCATTGTAATAGTCTTGGTGATAGTGCTCTGCTGGGTAATAAGTGGTAGCAGGGCTTACTTCTGTAACAATCGGATTACTTACATGACTTTGCAGTTGAGCTATTATCTCATTGGTTTGTTTTAGCTGAGTGTCATCATGATAATACACAACACTTCGGTACTGCGTGCCTATATCGTTACCTTGGCGATTCAACTGTGTTGCATCATGCAGAGTAAAAAACATTGCTAACAGTGTTTCAAAGCTAACTACAGTCGCGTCAAATTCAATTTCAACAACCTCAGCGTGACCGGTTGTGCCTGAGCATACAGAATCATATGTTGGGTTGTTAGTTTGTCCGCCTGTATAGCCAGAACTAACCTCTAATACACCCTTTACTCGTCTAAATGCAGCATCTATACACCAAAAACAGCCGCCACCAAATGTTGCTACTTGCGTTGTTGAGCTCATAAGTATTCCTAAAATGTATATGGGGTTTAAGGCGAGCATAAATTGTATGCGCCGCAACAACAAGGTTACGGCGCAATTAAAAGACTAGATCTCTTCGAAAGGTTTTTCAGCGGCTTGTTTGTCTAATTTTTGCTGTAAAAACTCAGGTGATTGTGTGTTACGTGCAAGTGCATAATATGCAGCTGGTACAACAAAAAGCGTCAGTAGGGTCGATACAATAACCCCTGTAAACACGACTACACCGATCACCATGCGGCTTTCAGCACCTGGGCCTGAGGCAAGTACTAAAGGCACTGCGCTCATAACGGTTGTTAATGACGTCATAATAATTGGGCGCAAGCGCTGTGTAGCAGCTTGTAGTATTGCTTCACTAAATTCAACGCCTTTATCGCGTAATTGGTTAGTAAATTCAACAATGAGTATGCCGTTTTTAGCACTTAACCCGATGAGCATAACAATACCTATTTGGCTGTAAATATTCAAGGTAAGCCCTGTAGCCCAAAGGCCAAACATAGCACCCATTAAACCAAGTGGTACGGTAAGCATAATTACAAACGGGTGCATAAAGCTTTCAAACTGCGCCGCAAGTACTAAAAAGGTAACGGTTAACGCGAGTATAAATACGTAGGTCATTGCTGATGCGCCTTCGTAATAAAGTTGCGACTCACCTTTGTAGTCTACTGCACCGTCTATATCGTTTTCCTCAGCAGCGACTTCGTTTAAAAAGTTAAGTGCTTCTTCAAGCGTATAGCCATCCGCTAAGTTGGCGCTTAGCGTTATTGCGCGCATACGGTTGTAACGGTTTAAGCGAGAGGCTGTTGCTTCCTCTTTTAAGCTGATAAGGCTATCAAGTGGCACTAGTTCACCGCTACGTGATTTTAGGTAGATATTCGAAATGTCGGTCGGGTTAGCAAAGTCTTCCTTTGTTCCTTTTAAAATCACATCATATTCTTCACCACGATCAATAAAGGTAGTTACTCGGCGCTGACCAAGCATTGTTTCGAGCGTACGGCCTACATCTGATACCGACACGCCTAAATCAGCCGCTTTGTTTTTATCTATGCTGACTAAAAATTGCGGGAAAGTTTCTTTGTAATCATGGTCAATTCTTACAAGACCAGGGTTTTGCTCAGCACGCTTAATTATACGGTCACGCCAGTCGGCAAGTTGTGCGTAATCATTACCTTGCAATACAAACTCAATAGGGCGAGATGAGCCACCACCGCCAATACCACGGCGCATAATGGCAAATGCACGAACATCAGTCACTTCTTGCATTTTACCGCTTATTTCATCCATTACTTCCCATGTAGAGCGTTTACGTTTATCCCAATCGGCCATGCCAACAATAGCAACACCACCGCTGCCGCCCCAGCCAGGTACCCTTATTAATACACGGCTTAGCTCGCCAGATTCAGAATAGGGCATTAAGCGCTCTTCTATTTTAGCCATATTAGCGGCGTTGTTTTCGTAGCTTGCCCCTTCAGGGCCGCTCATCATAATAAAGAATGTACCACGGTCTTCTTTTGGTGTTAGCTCAGAAGGGACTTGTAAAAACAGTGAGTAACTAACAAAGCCCGCTAATAATAAGCTCACCATTAAGCCCCATTTACGGGTTATATTAGTAGAGAGTGACTTGCGGTAACTTACTTCAATTTTAGTAAATTGACGGTCCATCCATTGGCTAAATTTATTTGGTTTATCTGATACTTTAAGTACTTTAGAGCATAGCGCAGGTGCCAGTGTTAGTGCCGTAACACTTGAGAAAAACACGGCAGCACTTACCGCCATAGCGAATTCTGTAAATAATGCACCGATTCGACCATCCATAAATACCAATGGTACAAACACAGATATAAGTACAAGAGTGGTTGCTACTATTGCAAAACCGACTTCACGCGCGCCTCTAAATGCAGCTAGTAACGGCGGCTCACCCAGTTCAATACGACGGTGAATGTTTTCAAGCATGACAATGGCATCATCTACCACTAAACCGATAGCGAGTACTAGCGCTAGTAGGGTAAGTAAGTTGATTGAGTAACCCATAGCTAATAAAAACATAAAGCTACCAACTAATGCGACAGGTACAGTCACTGCTGGTATAAGTGTTGCCCTTATATTGCCTAAAAACAAAAATATAACGAGCACGACTAAACCCATAGAGATAGCAAGCGTGCTGTAAACTTCACTAATTGATTCTTTAATAAATACAGACGAATCATAGCTATCTTGAATAGTGGTCCCTTCAGGTAAGTTTCGTTTGATTTTTTCAAGTTCGCTACGTGCGTTATCGACTACTGTTAGTGTGTTTGCTTTAGCTTGTTTTACAATGCCTAAACCAATCATGTTGCGGCCGTTACCACGAAACAAGCTTTCGTCATCGGCGGCTTCAAGGTGAACATCGGCGACTTCACCTAAACGCACTAAATAACCTTCTTCACCGCGTTTAATAACCAGATTTTCAAAATCGCGTTGATCTTTATAGCTACGTGCCGTTCGCACGGTAAAGTCACGGTCTATAGATTCTATTTCGCCAGCCGGTAACTCAACGTTTTCTGTACGAAGTGTGTTTTCTATATCGCTTGAGGTAATACCCCGTGCGGCCATTGCTTGGCGATTAAGCCAAATTTTCATGGCATATTGGCGTTCACCACCAATGCGTACATTAGATACACCATCTACTACGGCTAAACGGTCAACTATAAAACGCTGTGCATAATCAGATAACTGCAATGAGTCCATTGTTTCGCTGTTTAATACAAACCATGCTATTGGGCTTTCATCGCTGTTAGATTTAGAGACTTCTGGCGGTCGAACTTGATCGGGCAAACTATCAAGTGCACGGGCTACGCGCTCGCGTACATCGTTAGATGCGGCGTCTATGTCGCGGTTTATATCAAACTCAATAGTAATGTTTGAACGTCCATTACGACTCGACGAATTAATACTTTTAATACCTTCAATACCCGAGATGCGGTTTTCGATAACTTGGGTGATTTTGGTTTCTATAATTTCCGCAGAAGCGCCGGTATATTCAGTACTGATGTTTACAATAGGTGTTTCAATATCAGGGTATTCTCGAAGTGGCAGCATGGTAAATGCAACCACTCCAAAAGTCAGGAGCAGTAAATTTATTACAATGGCAAAAACGGGGCGTTTGACGCTAGTATCTGTAATCTTCACATATTACCCCTTTACGCTTACTTTACTTCCAGAGCGAATTTTTATCAGCCCTTCGGTAACAATTTGCTGGCCGTCTGTTAAGCCTTCATCAATAGCAACCCAGCCGTTGTTTCTGCTAGCAACATGTACTTCAATACGATTAGCTATACCGCCTTTAATTTGAAAAACAAAGTGTTTGTCTTGCAAAGGTATCACCGCTTTTTCTGGCACCATCAAAGCTTGATTGCTGCTAAGCTCGAGTGCGGTGTTAAGTAGCATACCTGGGCGTAATAACCCTGATTTATTAGCAAAACTTGCTGTTACTTCAACACTGCGTGTTACAAAGTCAATACGTGAGCTAATATGTGTTACTTTACCGGTGAAGGTTTTATCTGGGTAAGCGTCGTTTTGAGTAAGTACTTTCATACTCACGCTAAGTTGCGCCAAGTATTTTTCAGGTACTTTAAAATCAACTTTAATAATACTAATATCATCAAGCGTAGTTATTATTGTTGCGTTGCTAACATAAGCACCTACCGATATTTCACGCTTACCTAAAAGACCAGAAAACGGTGCGGTTATTGTCATTTCATTTAGTTTTACCGTAGCGCTTTCTAGCTGCGCTTTAGTTGCATCAACACGAGATAGCTGTTCTTCTAATAACGACTTTGCAGTTGATTGCGAGCGTGAAAGTTCGGTTAGTCGATTGAGCTGGCGTTTTTCTTCTTGTAGATTAATACTTAACTCTTTAACAGCAAGTTGTTCTTGCTTACTTTGCAGTTGTACTAACTTTTGGCCTTTACTGACTAAGTCACCATCTTTAAAGTAAATATCTGTGACATAATCGTTTTGTGCGCTTTTTATATAAATGGCTTGATTTGCACGTGCACTGCCGATGGCCTCGATCATGACAGCATTTTCTTGTGAGGTAACAGTATGCGCAGATACCTGAGTAGACATTTTAGAGAAATCTGTTTGTTCGCCATGGCTAGACGGTAAATATAAGTAGACGCTAAATATTAGCAATAGCGTAATAATAAATGGGAAAAGAGCTTTGCCTGATTGTCTTGAGTACATCGTTTTCATACCTGAAAATTAATTGTAACTATTGTACGAAATAAGACCGGAGAAAGACGGTTATGTGTCTCATAAATTTGTGCGTTAAGCGTAAAAGTTGATGAGAATAATAGTGCGTACCTGTTTTGTTGCAATTAAAGAGGTAAATATATGAATTTTAAAACATCCTGCAAGGCTTGTATAAGGGCCAGAAAAGTCATTGCATGGGCTATTATTATGTTTATATTTTACATGGTGTTTTATCAGCATGGGTAAAAATAATATAAAATATAGAGCGCAAGGTACTCGCAATGGTATTGAAATATTAATAGTAGGTGCTGTTGGGTTGGCATTTATTATGGCATTTATTATGGCATTTAATTTATTACGCCCAGGTGAAATCAGTATTTTAGAAATTTTTTTAGTGAGTGTTTGCCTAGTTGCCATTTTTGTTGGTTTTTTAAAAACTCAAGAGCCTTTTTATAGTTTAGTATTAGATGAAGCAACACTTGTTTATAACCATAAATATGGTTCTTGGCGTTTGCCTCATGCTAATTTTCATCACAGTGGCATACCTAAAGTAAAAGATAGTTTTGAATACATAGAATTGAATGCTGTGGGAGTGAAAGTAAATGATATAGATGAGTTTTTAGCAGATATTGCTCCTCGAATCGCAGGCAAACTACTTATAGAGCAACGATATTTATTTATGCAAGCTGTTCAAAAACATTGCAAAAATGGTAATTGCCCATCAGAATGGTTAATAGAAGACACACAATATAAATCCCAAAAAGGGATTTGCTATAATGGACTTATAGCTATGTTTGCAAACAGAGCTAAGTTCCTTCAACTGCTAACAGGTTATGATTTATTATTGCCTGCCAGTGTATTAGATAGAGATGTTTGGGATTTCAGTGCTAACTTGAATAAATGGAAGCATCAACCCAGTCAGTTTATAGCATCGCAAGTAAGAGATTAAACTGCGATAGTAGGAATCGTAATGAGCCAAGAAAGAGCCTTTTTAAAAAGTGGTCGAAATACCATAATACATAAAGATCGAAAACTTGATTTAGTTATTGTAAATTCGGAATCACACCCTCGGATTAAAGTGACGCAAAGTGGTTTAGAACCATTTAAAGAAGAACTGCCAAAAAATCGCCGCGATGCGAAAGAGCGATACTTAGAAGTCGTGTATGTTGGAAGTGCTGATTTGTTTGGCGAAGAAAAACAACTTCTGTTTATTCAAGCTTTAGATGGGCGTGAATACAAAGTAGATTACAGTAAAATAGGTACGAAGTTGTTTGTACGCATTCATCAAGATACTTATATGTAAATTTTAATGGCATCTTTATTGCTTGTGATTACACTATAGTAATTATTTAACATAGAAGGTGCTGCGCATGAAAGCGTTTGCTTTAATTCCTCTCATTTCTTGCAGCTTACTGAGTGCATGTGGAGGCGGTGGTGGTAGTGATGATAATTTAGCTGTAGAGGCATCGGTTAATGCTGGAGCTGATTTAAGTGTTATCGAAAAAACTGAATTTACCATTACTGCACAGGGCTCTCCCGCCGATGGTACATTTACGTGGCAACAAGTAAGTGGCCCAAGTTTAGACGGTTTTCCGCTTGATGGTGCAGAGCAAACACTTACGGCACCTGATATTAAAACCGACAGCAATATCGTTTTACGAGTTAGTTATCAAAGCTCAGGTAGTAGTGCCGTAAGTGACGATGTTTCTATTTCAGTTAGTTCTAATAATCAACTCCCCCTCGCTGTTATTACACAAACGTTACCAGTAACTCCCCCTTCTGTATACAAAGACACTGTAACTTTAAGTGGTCTCGAATCAAGTGATCCAGATGAAAACGGTCAAATTAATAGCTATTTATGGCAGCTGTTATCAGGTCCAGATTTAAATATTACTACTTTCAATGAGGCTACCCTTAGTTTTTCACATCCTTTATTGGAAAGTAGTGAGAATTTATCGTGGCAATTAACAGTCACTGATGATGAAGGCGGTGAGGCCAGTACGCAATACACTATGACACTCAATAAAACGAATGAGTTAGTAGATGCAAATGCTGGAGAAGATCAAAATATTGAAGAGTTCGAACAAGTAACTTTAGATGCAACTAGCAGTGAAACAGTTACTGATACATATCAGTGTAAATGGCAACAACTTACCGGAAGTACTGAGGCACTGACTGATAGTAGCCAATGTATAACAACATTTTTTGCCTCCGATGTAGATACAGATACAATATTAAGCTTTGAGGTAACGGTAACTGATTCGAAAGGACGCACCGATACAGATGCGCTATTTATTGATGTATCACCAAAATCACTGGGGCTTATAAATGACAGTGGTGTTGGTGAATGTTACAACAATACTCTGCGCATAAATTGCGATAATGATGACTTTCCGGGTCAAGATGCAGAGCTTGGTCGTGATAGCTTTGCTAATCGTCTAGATAAAGTGGGCCAAGGTAACTTAGCGTTTGATTATACAAAGCTGAATGAGTTTGCAGATGAAGTTGCTGACGACAGCACTAACTTTAGTTGTATTCGCGATAATGTAACGGGCTTGGTTTGGGAAGTGAAAAGCGTAATATCGGGTTCTTTACCAAATACCCCGTTACGTGACGGTCAAAATCATTACACTTGGAATTTAAGTGATGCAGATTCCGGTGCTGCAACTACAGGTGGTGCTAACACCACATGTCCAAGTGATACCGACTGCGGCTTACAAACGTATATTAATGAAGTTAACGCTGTTGATTTTTGTGGTGGTACAAATTGGCGAGTACCTACTTATACAGAGTTATTAGGCTTAATTGATTACGGTAAGCAAGGACAAAGAGTACTAATAGATACGAGCATTTTTCCTCATATTCCCTTAGCTGGAGCTATAAGTGGGGTCAGCTTGCCTTATTGGACGTCGCAAACGGCGGCTGATGGAACGAGTTTATCGCAAGCTTATATAATAGATATGAGTAGTGGTAATGATCTTGCCTACCCTAAAGATAAAACGGCTTATGTCCGCTTAGTCAGAAGCCGTTAGGAGAAAATTATGAAAATAACATCATTTTACGCATTAACGATAATGGCTCTGAGCTTTAATCTTGCCGCCGAACAAACTTGTTACTCATCAACCGATACAACAACGCCAACTGACCGATTTGTTATAAACACGGATGGCACTGTATCGGATCCACAAACAGGTTTAATGTGGCAGCGTTGTAGCTATGGACAAGTATACAATGCGCAGACTAATAATTGTGATGGCTCTACACCATCACTTACTTGGCAAGAAGCATTAAAGGTAGCGGTTAACGATGCAACCGCAAAGCATGATGATTGGCAAGTGCCCAATATTAAAGAGCTGGCAAGTATTTTAGAGCATAGCTGTACAGAGCCAAGTATTAATGAAACTGTTTTTTTTGGCACTAAGCTACAAAATTATTGGTCTAGTACCTCAGGAGTCAGCAACATGAGCTCAGCTTGGGTTTATCAATTTGATAGTGGTTTAAATAGCCTGCATGCTAAAACCAGTGATGTGTATTTACGTTTAGTGCGCTACGAAAAGTAAATACTCAGACTCTTTTTTGTAATGTGCACTTTATTTTACATAAATTTACGTTATTTCAATAATAAAGCGCTTACAGTGTTGTCACTGCAAGCGTTTTTTTGCCATTATAGGCCGTGATTTATTGACGAAGGAACATCACGGTGTATTTAAGCTATTTTGGCCTGAACGAAAAACCATTTTCTATCTCGCCTAACCCTCACTACTTATTTTTAAGTGAACGACATAAAGAAGCCTTAGCACACCTTACCTACGGATTGGGTGAAGATGGAGGATTTGTATTATTAACGGGTGAAGTAGGTACAGGAAAAACGACAATTACCCGCAGTATGCTAGAGCAGCTTCCTGAAAATACACAAGTGGCTATGATCCATAACCCAGCACTTTCAGAGCTTGAATTATTAGCCAGTATTTGTGACGAGTTAAAAATTAGTTATGATACACAAAACGCAACGCTAAAAAGCCTTACCGATATTATAAAAAAGCATTTAGAGACAAATAATAAATCGGGTGGGCATACCATACTAATTATTGATGAAGCGCAGTTGCTTGCACCCAATGTGCTTGAACAATTGCGTTTGCTGACAAATATAGAAACCGATCATAAAAAACTATTACAAATAGTGCTCGTGGGTCAACCTGAACTACAGGAGCTTTTAAAGCGAAATGAGCTGAGGCAACTGGCTCAGCGAATAACAGCTCGTTACCATTTATTGCCACTTACGCAAGGACAAACCGTAGCCTATATTAAACATCGGCTACATATAGCTGGGTGTGATAAGGGAATATTTTCAATGGATGCTATGCAAGCTGTGCATCAATTAACGGGTGGGGTGCCCCGCCTAATGAACTTAGTATGTGAGCGAGCTTTAGTGGGCACTTTTGCAAAACAGCAGTTAGTTGTTGATGGCGATATAATAAAAAAGTCAGCCCATGAATCACTTCCTATGGATTTTATTGCCTCAACCAATAAAAAACCGCAAAACTCTATTTCTTTTTGGTCATATGGCATTGCGTTCGCTGCTTTATTTACAGTCGGTATTGGGCTTTCATTTATTTTATAGTTAGGTAGTTATGTCTTATTTATTAGATGCATTAAAACAGTCAGAACAAGCTGATATGAGTGCTGAGCAATATGATTTACAGTCAGAACAATTAAAACAGCAGCAAGCACTTAAACGTTACAGACGATTAGCATTGATATTTGGCGGAAGTTTGGTCGCGTTTATTGCCGTTGCAACGGGTTTTACAACAGGTAAATGGCTGCAAGTGAGCCCTTTATTAAAAACCTCGGTAGCTGATGAACTTAAAGTGGTTGAAAGTAAAATACCAGCGCCTGAAATAAAGCCTGATACAGAGGATGCTGAGCTTCAAAAGCAGCAATTAGCTCAATTAGAGTCAGCCAATAAAGTCGCTGCAACAAATACCGCCACAATAGAAGGGCAGTTGGTACATGTGCAAACACCTAATGGTGTGCAGCAAATGCTACTAACACTGAGCGGACAATATATTCCTATGCCATTAAATACCCCCTTGAGTGCCACTGGTTATAATCAGCAACAGTTTGTGCAGCAGGTCATGCCTGTTCAAAATTATAATCAGCAAGCATTTAATCCACAAACTAATTATAATCCGAGTAATGTACAAAATTCGTCGGTATTTGGGCAAAATCAAAATACGGCATCGGCGCAACTTGATATGAGTAAGTATAAAGTTCTTGGCAAGCCAATAAATGGCAGCACTGAGCAACCGCAAGTTAGTGACCCAGAGCTTGATGCAGTACCCACTACTTTAAAAAATGCGTTTGTTCAAGCAGTGCAAGATGCAGAAAAAAATCAAGATTACGAAGTAACGCAAGGAACCCGTCATTCTTCTCGCGTTGATCCTGTTGAGTTATTGCCTGATGGATTGCAGGTTATTTTGCCTCCAATAAAATATCAAGCACATATTTATTCATCAAGTGCCGATAAGCGCTGGATAAAGCTTAATGGGCGAGAACTTCATGAAGGTGAAAGTATCGGTGCGCTCACTGTTCGCGAAATTACACCTGAGCAAAGTGTTCTAGATTTTGATGGATATGAGTTTAGCTTAAAAGCATTGCAAGATTGGCCTGAATAATATCAATTTTATTAAAAACATGATCATTATAGCGTCTTAAATAACTCACTAATTATGTTAAAAATTATTTATAGCCGACTGCATGGATGCAGGAAGGTGAGCAATGCACGGAGCAATTATTGATAACAACACTATGTCATAATTTTAGTCTTGTTATTGAGCTATTTTCGTATCGCTATAATAGTTCGCTAATTTAATGCAACTGGTATAAGGGCTATAAGCTACTTCATAGGTGCTTTTTACTTTGAAGTAGCAAAATTAATTTAAGGTAGAATCGTATTTTTATAAAAACGTTCTATATCAATATTATATTCTTTAGCCTTAACCGCAGACTCAAGTGAATCCAAGGTCTTTTTACTTGCTAAATCTATATCTTTTATTTCAGTGTAGCGACTATGTTTAGCGCTGTAGAACGTTTTAACGATGGGCTTTAAAGGTGTCGCAGGGTTGCTTTCGGTAACTAACCCAATTTTTTGGCTTGATAACCTCACCAGAGTACCTACAGGATGGATGCCAATACACTGAATAAATTTATTCAGTAATACAGGGTCAAAGCTATCTGGGCAGCCGTCTTTTAATATTTTAAATGCTTTTATTGGCTCCATTCCTGCTTTATATACTCGCTCAGCAGTGAGTGCATCATACACATCAACAATAGAAGACATTCGTACATATTGGCTTATCTCTTCGCCTTTTTTACCAAATGGATAACCTTTACCATCTAGCCGCTCATGATGCATACCTGCAATATCAACAGCAATACCTGTTAGTCCTGCTTCTTCTAGAATTTCTTTGCTAAACAGTGAGTGGTTTTTCATTATCTCAAATTCAGCTTCAGTAAAACGTCCTGGCTTATTAAGTACTTCATCAGGAATCTTTATTTTTCCTATATCGTGCAAAAGTGCACCAGTAGTTAGCTCTTCTATTATGTCTTTTTCTATATTTAAATGTTTTGCAAAGATACTCATTAAAATTGAAACATTAATAGAGTGCTCAAGTAAGTAAGCATCTTTTTGGCGCATTTGCGTAAGGCACGCAAGCGCATCTTGATTCCTAAATACAGAATCTATAAAGCCACTGGCAAGTTCTCTAAAAGGGGTTATGTCTATATCACGACCTGCTTTTATGTCTTTAAACGCTTTAGTTTGTAACGTTCTAGCTTCGTCGTATAGTTTTTTGGCCTTCCCCATTTCTTGTTCTGCACTGTGTACTTTTTGCCAAGGATCGCGTTTTTTAAGTGGAGTAGGGATATCAAGTGGTTGTTTTTCGGGGACTGACTCGATGAGTGTTTTATCAGGGTCTATTTCGACTTCTAAAATGCCTGCTTTTTTAAGTTTATCAATGCCGGCTTGAGTTTTAACCCAGCCTTGATTTTTTATTTTAATACGACCTGTTTGTTTAGTGACACTTTGTACAAACATACCAGGGAGTAACTGTGAAATAGGAACAATTTTCAAATTAACAACTCAATGGTTTATTTATATATAAAATAGCAAAGAATAATACTTTTATATAGTAAAAGGCATCAAATGATGCCTTTTTTAATGGTTATGGATGAGGGCGTGTTGATCTTTGGTGGTTGAGTTTACAGCAGACTGTTTGGTGTTTAAGCAAGGCAGAGCCTATGGTGTGTGGTGTTCCCCATAAATAGGCGATAACGCAGCATAAATGCCAAACATGCGCTGCCCTTTGGGTTCTTTCTAGGGACGATTAACTCTTTGTTGCTCGGTTTTTACTTAGCCCACTAGGTTACAAACCTCGCGCCGCGATTAAATCGCCCCTAGATTGAACAAATTTCAATCC
>NZ_PNDU01000227.1:0-2767 GCF_005886635.1 Pseudoalteromonas sp. S558
ACATGAGTGTTTCAATCTGCGACTCCTTATACAAGGACAATATTTAGATGAAGAGAGTGGCCTGCATTACAACCGCTATCGCTACTACAGCCCTAAACAACAGCGCTTTATAAACCAAGATCCGATAGGATTAGTGGGTGGCATAAACCATTACCAATATGCGCCAAATCCGGTTAACTGGGTTGATCCAATGGGGTTAATGTGTGAAGAAGGTGAAAAGAGCTTAAAAGAAGCGCTTGCTGTAAATGTTGCTACCGGGTGCATAAGCCCTAAACTTTCGGATAAATTATACTTAGCCGCTCAAGAAGGTAATCTTACACCAAAAGAAATTAAGCAAGGGCTGGCAGCTTTAGCGGTAGCTAAGGTTGCTCCTTTTCAGCCAATAGTGAATCAAACGACGACTAACGTAGTACGAATAGCAACTCAAACAGCTGCTAATGATGCGTTATATGTTGCCGAAAGGTCACTGCTAGCGACGGTTGCACCTTGGTTAGCAAAGGCCGTAGGTACAGTATCCTTGCTAGCATATAGCCCATCAACGGGTGGAGTTTTAGAGGAACTGACTGCGCCTGATGGAACTACCTACTCCAAATATAGCGATGAGGTTTATTATAAAGCAGTGGGAGTAGATGGTGATGAGTGGTCGACCAGTGATGTTCAAGAGGATATAGCCTACCGTACTTGGCTTGCTAATGGTGGCGATGGTAGTATTAGTGAATGGCGGGGGTTAGGTAAGCCCCAAGACCTTGATGGTCGAAATTCAGGCGTGAGATTAATTGACATTGGCAATCTATCTGCTAAAGATATTCCTACATATAAAAGTGGTGAATTTAATGCTTGGTTTGATTCGCTTAGCCCTGAGGAATTGGATCTACTATATAAGAAAGATAAAAAAATTAGGCGTAAAATCGAAAATGGTTTAAGAGGAGATGGTGGTATGCATGAACATCTAATGGTTTCTAAAGCACCTCACTGGAAAAAATGGGGGGTTACTGTGGAACAAGTTCATAATGATTATTCTGTACCAACCGAAAAGCTAAAATGGACAATACCGGGTTCCTCAACTCAAGGTGGTCATAGAATATTAGACTCAGAAACAAAAGAAGTCAGTGCCCCTGGTTCGACAACATTCCATAAGCAGCTAGGGGAAGCCATAGATCAAAGTAGCTCATTAGAGCAATTTGATGAGAAGCTTAATGGCTTAAAGGATACGTGGAAAATAATAGTAGAAAAATAAAGAGAGTATTTAATGAGTACAACTATTAAAAGTTTAGAAGATATATTGTTAAAAAACCTACCTGATACAGAGTGGGGAGATGTCGATTTATCGGATGACGACTGCATATATCGTAAGTTTTATTTTGATTACCTTTCAAATGAACAAGCATTTGAAGCTCTATCTTTATTTCCTAATTCAAAAATGCTTTTTAATAAATATTTAGCTATCAAGTCTGGAATAATAAATAAGGAGAAAATATCTGATGGAGAGCTTGTTGATATCGTCAAAAAATACTTATCAGATGTCAGTGTTTTCTTAGAACATGATAATGATTATTTGACTATCGATTTTATAGAGAATATTTCATCTATTAAGGTTTCACCA
The DNA here is from genome assembly GCF_005886635.1 of Pseudoalteromonas sp. S558. Classification (NCBI taxonomy): domain Bacteria; kingdom Pseudomonadati; phylum Pseudomonadota; class Gammaproteobacteria; order Alteromonadales; family Pseudoalteromonadaceae; genus Pseudoalteromonas; species Pseudoalteromonas sp. S558. The sequence goes on from NZ_PNDU01000227.1 coordinate 1,604, forward strand.
GAAAAAATAAATTTTAAATCAGGTGAAAATAAGTTGCATTCTAATATTTATGGTTCAATTTCAGAGTATTTAATTGATGAACTTCCTGATGATGATGCTGTTTTATTACTTTATGATTGGTCTTTAGAAAAAACACGTTGGGCAACTGTGTCAGCCTACTTTTTAAACTCGTTTATTGGCCTAGAAAATTCAAAAAGCCTCGATGCAGCTTTTTCGCTATGGAAAAGTGAAAACAGTAACTCTTACTGGGCTGAAAATAGTCAGTTTTCCGCAAATGGAGTTGTATACTGCAAAGCGAGTCAATAATGAAAACGAATACCAAATAATAACAAATAATAACAAAGACACCCACTCTAATAGGTGGGTGTTAATTTACCGATAACATGTTGTAATAAAAAATATAATACTAAAAAATAACGAAATAATATAATACAGTCATTGTAAAACAGATAATCAAGACATATATGGACGCTCCCTTGAAGTCAAGACGAGCTAATGTATAAACATCAAAATGATGCCTTTATTTAATTATCATGTATCTCATATCACAGTAATGATGCGTCACAAGCTTGCTAAAAAGCAAAGGTACTGACATATATTCGAGCTATGGTCTCATGGTTATCATGCACCATGCTCCTAATGAGCTTCGTACCAAGGGACCTAAAAAATATTCACCCAAACGAGATTGAATCTAGTGTCTTTATCTGGTTAACTTTGGTTAGCGTGCGCTTTTTGTTTCATTATAAGTGAAGTACATACAGGATAAGCGTATGTTACGATAAATAACAAAGACACCCACTTAAATAATGGGTGTTGATTTACTGGTAACACGTTGCAATAAAACAATATAATGCAGTCATTGTAAATCTATATTACACATATGCTCTTTAACAACATGGATGTTGTAAGCAACAAGCCAATGGGGTCAAATCTTGACTTCATACATCTACTTTCATTATGTTGAATTTAGAGAAAATAAAGTAACAAAGGCACCCACTTTAAATAGTGGGAAATAAACTAGACACCCACCCTAATTTTTGCAGTTTGGCGAACTAAGTACTAGGTTTTTGTTAGTATGAGAAATGAGCAGGGTGTCTTATGGCAATTGCAAGAAAGCGACAAGTAAGTTTGATTGATACTAATTATAAGATCGTTAACGTAGTC
>NZ_PNDU01000228.1:0-13857 GCF_005886635.1 Pseudoalteromonas sp. S558
CCAGAGTTCAGGTTAAATAACGTTATAAACGAGAAAAGGGCCATAAGGCCCTTTGTGTTGCAGCAAGTAACACATTCTTTTTATAGGCTAAAGTCTACAGAGTAGGCAACGTAAGCTTTTAAATCTGAGCCATCGATATCATTATCAGATAGGCCAAAAGTGAAGCCATCCTTAGAGATTGAAACGCCGTAATCGATGATGTTGTCATCACCAATAAAGTCGCCTGAGTAATGCCCCAAATGCAGCGCTATTTCAGTTCCATTACTACCAATAGCGAATCCATAGTCTGCCGTTAAATAAAGTGAATCACCAAAGTCGGAGCCATCACCACTAGCAGCTGAAGTTGCTAATACCGAAGCACCAAAAGTGAAACCTTCTACACTGATGCTACCGTAAATTTCAGAGAAATCTGCGTCAGCTTCAGAAGCTGCATCAGGGTAGGCGTAGTAAATATAACCAATATCATAGCTAACGCTTTCACTGATTGCACCACTAAAGCCTGCATATAAGTCAAGCTCGTAGGTCATTTCATCAGCCCAAGACGCATTTGATGCCCATGTACCGGCATAAAAGCCAGACTCGTTAGCGTAATCAATTCCACCAGAAATGGCAGCATCGCCTCCTGTTTGCTCTTGACCACGCCATAAGTAGTTGGAGGTTGCTGCTGCATTTGCAGTTACCTCTGCAAATGTCGTTGTTGATGTTATGCCTGTAAACGCCAGTGCACCGAAGAGTATTGTTTTTTGTAGTTTTAGCATGTTTCATTCCCGCTATATGATTTTTGCATACCAAGGTTTTATTATGTATTGCTTTGACCTTTTAACTGGATGCATTTTTATTATTTAACTGGGAAGGTAATAGCACTGTATGTGCCAGTCTCGTTTTAATTATTTTTAAATAAAACTAATGTTATTAAAACAATTGCTTATGATGAAATGATATTTTTGGAAGGAAGTTTTTTGATTTTCTGTCGCACGCTGCTGGTGCATAAACTAACCTAGCTGCACTATTAAAGTACAGCTAGGAAAGGTTTTTTAGCCAAAAATAGTGCGCATTAGACTAATTGTTTCGTTAACGCCGCGACCTTTTTGTACTTCATTTATTATAGAGTCACGTTTACTGCGAATATGCTCTGGGATATCATCAGCAGCAAGTGCACGGTCTACTAATATTTCAGCCGATTCTTTACCTCTACGTTGAGTCTTACCAGTCGTAGTTGTGCTGCGCTTAGGTTTGCTTAATAGTTTTATGTAATTAGAACTATCTGGTGTTTTATCATCAGCGTAGTAAAAGAAACATGGTATTAGTGCTTTAATAGCAACCAGTTGTTCTTCTAATTCGTTACTTGCGTTAGCCATTTTGTACCATGACATAGCTTGAATACCTTTAACGATATCTTGCCAGTAGCGCTCAAAATCACTATTTTTAAGTTTAGGAACACCAAGAGCACCACATAATGCATCTAATCGATTATTAGTGATTGGAGTAAATAAATCTGGGCGACGCATTGCTAGCAAACGAGTTGCAGGTGCAAGCGTTGGTTTTTCACCATTATCAGTGAATACTTTTGAATAAGCAGCAACAAATTGTTGATACTCATATTGAGTGATGTCACCCTCAAGTGGGATATTTGCAAGTGCGTCATCAAAAGCACCCGGAAGATCGGCAAGCATCTGATGAAAACTTTTTGCACTTTTCGTTGATGCAAACCATTCAACGTCAAAGTTATAAGTACTTGGATCAAGTGAAGCCATATGCTTACCGCTAAATGCAAGTAAGTCTTCAGGGATCATATCCTTAAGTGATTGTTCGCGAATACTCTTAATATAGCTAACTAAACGAAGTTGTTCATCAAGTGCAATAACGTCTTTGTGTTGTTCAACAAATACACTAACTACAGGCCACGGTGCAATACGCAACGTTTTAACTTGTAAAAAGCTGATCGCTGAAATGAGCTGATCATGAAGCTTTTTAAGTACAGGTAACTGTTGTGGCTCTAGTAAATCGTAGTTCATACGATCTCTACTTGCGCTTAATAGTTCGTAACACCAAGGTAAAAAATCATCAGGGTGGTTTTCTACTTTCACGGCCATAAGGTTAAGGCTTAACTCTGAAGATTGCTTCAGAATGTTCTGATAGATGTTATTTTCTTGTTCGCCTAGTGTCATTTTTGACGGTGAAATTAGCAGTTTTTTCATGCCTTGTAGAATCTCCGGATTAGATATATAATTTTTTGCTGGTCTATTTTAGCGCAATTACATCAATAACAACAGCACTGTCCTTCCCCCTCTTAATTGAAGTAGTTAAATCATGATGTTTTTCAAGTAATAAATATTGAATTATCGATGTATATTATTCATTGCCATCTAATATAAATAGGCTTCCAGCTGAGATATTAAAGTATTGCGCTATTTTATGTGTGAAAAATTAACGCAAGTTTAAACTGTTCTATGAAGGACTATAATTAAGTCTGCAGGTCTATGTTAATTGTTTTATATTTTGAAGTTAGCTAATTTGTTTTTAGAGTCACTCCCAAAGCTGATAAATATTTCAGTGTATATTCATTTCGAAATGATTTAATTACTAATAATGAGTTTTTTTAACTTCACAATGCTTTTAAAGCTAACAGTCGCTATGATAAGAATATTATTTGCACGTTTTAAAGGACGATCATGAAAACCTTACTTAAAATTATTGGTGTAATACTATTGCTATGTATTGCATTAATTGTTGCAGCACCTTTTTTAATTCCTACCGATACCATTTTTAATAAAGTATCTGAACAGGTAGAACAAACTACTGGGCGCACTCTTACTATTAAAGGTGATAAAACTCTCAGTGTGTTTCCTGCCCTAAAGTTAGAACTTAACGATGTGCATTTTGCAAATATGGAATCAGGTTCGCGCGCCGACATGGCGAGTATGAAACAACTTGCTGTACATATACCTTGGTTTTCATTATTTGGTGGTGAGTTTAAACTAGATAAGTTTGTTATAAACGAACCAAATATCCTATTAGAAACCGACAAAAATGGTAAAGCTAATTGGCAGTTGTTTGATGCAGTTGCAGAGCAACCTAAAGAGCAAAGCCAATCAGATGAAGCGATAAAGCTTCCAGATAACTTTGATATTGAGCTAGGTGAGGTTGCTATTTATGGCGGCACCTTTACTTATCTAGATGGTCAAACAGGTGCTAAGCAACAAATTAGCGATTTAGAACTCGCTATTTTACTTCCTTCACTTCGTAAAACATTAGAAGTAAAAGGGGGTATTACTTATATGCAGGAGCGTTTTGAGCTTGATATAAAACTAGATACTCCCGCTAAAGCAATTGAAGGTGCTACTTTTAATATTGAACAAAGCTTAGATTCTCGTTTAGTTGATTTAACGTTCAAAGGAAGTATAGCTAAGCAAGGGCAAGATATTAAAGGTCAGCTAGCACTGAGCGGTGAGTCTGTTAAAAGTATTGCGAAATGGCAAGGTGTAGAGTTAGACGCTAAAGACAATGCTTTTAACGCATTTAGTGTAAACGGTAAAATGCACTTAGTAGGTGAGAAATTTAATTTAGAAGATTTAGTCGCGACGTTAGACGCATTGGAAATAAAAGGTAAGAGCGAGCTCAATCTAGGCAAACGTTTAGCTATAAATGCTGATATTGATTTAGGTATGCTTGATTTAAACCCGTACCTACCTGAAGCAGTAGCAAAACAAGAAGAGCCAGTAGAGCAAAATGATAAACCTGCAGATCCAATAGTATGGGATGACAGTAAAATCGATTTAAGTGCATTAAATTCTCTAGATGCGAATGTAGTTATTCGTTCAAGTGGATTAAAAGCCAACGATATTAAATTAGGCGCAAATCAATTTACTGTTGCTTTAAAAAATAGCATTGCAAAACTAAGTCTAGATAGCTTTTCTGCTTATGAGGGGTCAGGTAAAGGCGTTATCAATGTAAACGCACAACAAGTACCTTATAAAATATCAACTAATTTTGACTTGGCAGACATAGATGCACAGCCTTTATTAACGGATGCTACAGGTTTTGACAAACTGATGGGTAAGGGGTCTTTAAATTGGAACCTAAATACAAAAGGTCAAAGTCAAAAATCATTTATTGGTGCGCTTAACGGAAAGCTTGGATTTGAGTTTGCTGACGGAGCTGTAAAAGGTGCGAATATAGCTGAGATGGTTCGTAAAGGTAAGGAGCTTATTTCAGGCAACTTTGGTGCTGCATCTGAAGGGCTTGATAGCGGATTTGAAGAATCAGAGCAAACCGATTTCTCAGCATTATCGGGTAGCTTTAACTTTACCAACGGCGTTGGGAGAAATACTGATCTATCACTAATTAGCCCGTTAATTAGAATATCTGGTGAAGGTGATGTTAATTTACCTGAAACAACAGTAAATTATCGCTTAGTAACCGGTATTGTTAGCTCAATCGAAGGACAAGGTACTACCGACGACAGTACTGGGTTTAAAATACCACTTCGAATAAAAGGGCCTTTTCACGATGTAAGCATAAAGCTTGATGTAAGTAATGTGCTTAAGGATGAAGCCAAACAAAAAGTCGATGAAGCAAAAGAAAAAGCTAAAAAGAAGGCGAAAGAAAAAATTAAAGATAAATTAAAAGGTTTATTTGGTTAATTTACTTTGAGTTAAACAAACAAGGCACCTTAGAGGTGTCTTGTTTGTTTTGTAACCATCTGTAAAGTAGTTACATAGCCGTAATTGCTCAAGTTTAATTATCTCCCACGCTAAATTAATTAAAAAATAACCTATCGCTACTCCTTCAATGCTGGTACAATTGCCCGCCCTTAAGAGACAACTCGTTTGTTTTTGAGTGGGATTTAATCGAAATGTCTTGATTTTAAACAAATTTAAGACACGTTGTAATTACTACACCGGAGGTCATTAACATGATCCAAATGCAAACTCAGCTGGAAGTTGCTGATAACAGCGGCGCTCGCAAAGTGCAGTGTATAAAAGTCCTTGGTGGTTCACACCGTCGCTACGCAGCGATTGGCGACATCATTAAAGTTTCTGTTAAAGAAGCTATTCCTCGCGGTAAAGTGAAGAAAGGTGATGTTAAAAACGCGGTAGTTGTGCGTACCAGAAAAGGTGTTCGCCGTCCAGATGGTTCTTTGATCCGTTTTGACAGCAACGCTGCTGTTATCTTAAATGATAACTTACAGCCAATTGGTACACGTATTTTCGGCCCTGTGACTCGCGAACTTCGTAATGATAAGTTCATGAAAATCGTTTCACTAGCCCCAGAAGTACTGTAAGGAGCCAATCATGGCAGCAAAAATACGTCGTGATGACGAAGTAATCGTACTAGCAGGTAAAGACAAAGGTAAGCGCGGAAAAGTGCTTTCAGTTGTTACTGAATCTGGTCGAATCTTTGTCGAAGGCATAAACTTGATCAAGAAGCACCAAAAGCCGGTTCCACAATTGAACCAAGCTGGCGGTATTGTTGAGAAAGAAGCATCTATGGATGCATCAAACGTTGCGATCTTCAACTCGGAAACGAGTAAAGCAGATCGTGTAGGTTTCAAGATTGAAGATGGTAAGAAATTACGTATCTTTAAATCTACTGGTAAAACTATCTAATAGTTGGAGTAGAATGATGGCGAAACTGCATGAAGTATACAAAGACAAAGTAGTAACTGAACTTCAAGAGAAGTTTGGCTTCAGCTCTGTCATGCAAGTCCCTCAGATCGAAAAGATCACATTGAATATGGGCGTGGGCGAAGCCCTAGCTGACAAGAAGATTTTAGATCACGCAGTAGCGGATTTAGCAGCAATCTCTGGTCAGAAACCTTTAATCACTAAAGCACGCAAATCTGTTGCTGGCTTTAAAGTGCGTGAAGGCTACCCGATTGGTTGTAAAGTAACCCTACGCGGCGAGCGTATGTGGGACTTTTTTGAGCGTTTGGTATCAATCGCTATCCCACGTATTCGTGACTTCCGTGGCGTAAGTGCTAAGTCTTTTGATGGACGTGGTAACTACAGCATGGGCGTACGTGAACAAATCATCTTCCCAGAAATCGATTACGATAAAGTAGACCGTGTACGCGGTATGGATATTACTATCACTACTTCTGCGAAATCTGATGAGGAAGGCCGTGCGTTGTTAGAAGCGTTTAACTTCCCATTTAAGAAATAAGGGTAGGGTTATGGCAAAGAATTCTATGAAAGCGCGCGAAGCTAAGCGCACAAAACTAGTTGCTCAATTCGCTGAAAAGCGTACAGCACTAAAAGCTATCATCGCAGATGTTAATTCATCTGAAGATGATCGTTGGGACGCGGTTCTTAAGCTACAAGCTTTACCTCGTGATTCTAGCCCTGTACGTCAACGTAATCGTTGTAACATTACGGGCCGCCCACATGGTTACCTTCGCAAATTCGGCATGAGCCGTATTAAAGTTCGCGAAGCAGCTATGCGCGGTGAAATTCCTGGCCTTAAAAAGGCTAGCTGGTAATAGAATCATGGGAGTAAGACTATGAGCTTGCAAGATCCTATCGCGGATTTGTTTACACGTATCCGTAACGGTCAATCAGCGAAGAAAGTATCTGTAACGATGCCAACTTCAAAGCTGAAAGTAGCATTAGCTAAAGTACTAAAAGACGAAGGTTATATCGTAGACTTCACAGTTGACGGTGAAGTTAAACCTGAGCTTTCTATCGAGTTGAAGTACTTCGAAGGCAAAGCTGTAATTGAAAATATCCAGCGTGTAAGTCGCCCTGGTTTACGTATCTATAAGAAACGTGACCAATTACCTAAGGTAATGGGTGGTCTTGGTATCGCTATCGTATCAACTTCTAAAGGCCTAATGACAGACCGCACAGCACGTAGTGCTGGTGTTGGTGGTGAAATCATTGGTTTTGTAGCTTAATCGGAGGGGAACTATGTCTCGCATAGCAAAGGCACCAATTACTGTTCCTGCCGGTGTAGAAGTTACATTAAAAGGCCAGGAAATCACAGTTAAAGGCAAAAACGGTGAACTTACTCGTACTATCAACAACGCTGTTGAAGTACAAGTTAACGACAACGTTATTACTACTTTACCTCGTGATGGCGTAGCTAATGCATGGGCTCAAGCAGGTACTGCTCGTGCTCTAATCAACAACATGGTTGTTGGTACGCATGTAGGTTACGAGAAGAAACTTCAGTTAGTAGGCGTGGGTTACCGTGCTGCAGCTAAGGGTAAAACATTAGATTTAACTCTTGGCTTCTCACACCCAGTTAATTTCGCAGTTCCTGAAGGAATTACGATTGAAACTCCAAGCCAAACAGAAGTTCTAGTTAAGGGCGTAGATAAGCAGTTAGTTGGTCAAACAGCTGCTAACATTCGTGCATACCGTAAACCTGAGCCTTATAAAGGTAAGGGTGTTCGTTATTCAGATGAGAATGTACGCCGTAAAGAGGCTAAGAAGAAGTAAGGTAAGACGATGGATAAAAAAACAGCTCGTCTACGTCGTGCTAAACGCACTCGTAGAAATTATATTGAACAAGGCACAACGCGTCTTGTTATCCACCGCACGCCACGTCACATCTACGCTCAAGTTGTAAATGCTGAGGGTAATGTACTGGCTGCTGCTTCTACTGTTGAAAAGGCTATTAGCGAAACAGTTAAAGGCACCGGTAACGTTGAAGCTGCGCAAGCAGTTGGCAAAGCGGTTGCTGAACGTGCGGCTGACAAAGGCATCGAAAAGATTGCTTTTGATCGCAGTGGCTTTAAATATCACGGCCGTGTGAAGGCGCTAGCTGATGCTGCGCGTGAAGCCGGTTTGCAATTCTAGGAGTAGACAATGGCTAACGTAGAAGCAAAGCAACAACAGCCTGATCTAGCTGAAAAGCTAATCGCGGTAAACCGTGTGTCTAAAGTAGTTAAAGGTGGTCGTATCTTTAGCTTTACTGCACTAACTGTAGTTGGTGACGGCGCAGGTAAAGTAGGTTTTGGTTATGGTAAAGCACGTGAAGTTCCAGCTGCTATTCAAAAAGCAATGGAAAAAGCACGTCGCAACATGATCAATGTAGACCTAAATGGCAATACATTACAGCATCCTGTTAAGGGACGTCATGCTGGCTCACTAGTGTTCATGAAACCAGCCTCTGAAGGTACTGGTATCATCGCAGGTGGCGCTATGCGTGCAGTACTAGAAGTGACTGGTGTTCAGAACGTACTTTCTAAATGTTACGGTTCTACTAACCCAATCAACGTAGTACGTGCAACGATTTCGGCTCTTGAGAATATGAATTCTCCACAGTCAATCGCTGCAAAACGTGGCCTTCGCGTAGACGAAATACTGGGGTAACCATGGCAAATCAAACTGTAAAAGTAACACAAGTAAAAAGCTCTATCGGTCGTTTACCGAAACATAAAGCTACATTACGCGGTCTTGGTTTACGTCGTATCAACCACACTGTTGAGTTAGAAGACACAGCATGTGTACGTGGTATGATAAACAAGGTTTCTTACATGGTTAAGGTAGAGGGTTAATTTCATGCATTTGAATACACTTTCACCTGCTGCAGGTTCAAAAACTGCTCCAAAACGTGTTGGTCGTGGTATCGGTTCTGGTCTAGGTAAGACTGGTGGTCGTGGTCACAAAGGTCAAAAGTCACGTTCTGGCGGTAAAGTACGCGTTGGTTTTGAAGGCGGTCAAATGCCTATGCAACGTCGTCTACCTAAATTTGGTTTCACTTCTCGCAAATCTTTAGTATCTGCAGAAATAAACCTTTTTGAAATCGCTAAAGTAGAAGGCGATGTGGTAGACCTAAGCGCGTTACAAGCAGCTGGTCTAGTTAAAAAGAACGTTCTTTTCGTTAAAGTTGTTAAATCTGGCGAAGTTTCACGCGCTGTTACCGTTAAAGGCCTTAAAGCCTCTAAAGGTGCACGCGAAGCTATTGAAGCTGCCGGAGGCAAGGTAGAAGACTAAGGAAGTACTAATGGCTAAACCAGGTCAAGATACACAAAGTGCACAAAGTGGACTTTCGGAATTGAAGCGCCGATTACTCTTCGTATTGGGTGCTATCATAATTTACCGTCTAGGTTCATTTGTGCCGATCCCTGGGATTGACGCCGCTGTACTTGCCGATTTCTTCGAGCAACAAAAGGGCACCATTGTTGAAATGTTCAACATGTTCAGTGGTGGTGCACTTGAGCGAGCTTCAGTGTTAGCACTGGGTATTATGCCGTACATCTCGGCTTCGATTATTACGCAACTATTAACGCATATGTATCCTCCGTTTATAGAGCTTAAGAAAGAAGGTGAGCAAGGGCGTAAAAAAATTAGCCAGTACACACGCTATGGCACGCTTGTGCTAGCTACTATTCAATCAATCGGTATTGCTTCTAGCCTACCGGGCATGATGGAGGGGTTAGTTGTTAACCCTGGTATGGGTTTCTATTTCACCGCTGTGGTGAGTTTAGTAACTGGTACTATGTTCCTTATGTGGTTGGGTGAACAAATAACAGAACGCGGTATCGGTAACGGTATCTCAGTTCTAATATTTGTTGGTATTGTAGCTAACTTGCCGTCTGCTATTGGTTCGACAGTCGAAATGGCGCGCCAAGGTGATTTGAATGTTTTTGTACTGTTGATGGTTGCGGTAATTGTATTCGCTGTTACTTATCTTGTAGTGTTTTTTGAACGTGGACAACGTCGTATTGTTGTAAACTACGCTAAACGCCAACAAGGTCGTCAAGTATTTGCTGCTCAAAGCACGCATTTACCACTAAAAGTAAACATGGCGGGTGTTATTCCACCAATCTTCGCTAGCAGTATAATTCTGTTCCCTGGTACAATTGCTAGCTGGTTCGGCCAAGGTGAAGGCCCGGTCGCTGATGTATTACAAGCTGTTGCTACTACGTTGACCCCAGGTCAACCGTTGTACTCACTTGTTTTAGCTGCGGCTATAATCTTCTTCTGCTTTTTCTACACAGCGTTGGTGTTTAACCCACGTGAAACAGCAGATAACCTTAAGAAATCTGGCGCATTTATCCCAGGTATTCGTCCAGGTGAGCAGACATCTAAATACATTGATAAAGTGATGACACGCCTGACATTGGCAGGTGCTTTGTATATAACCTTTATCTGTCTGGTGCCCGAATTCATGACTATGGCATGGCAAACGCCATTCTATTTCGGCGGTACATCAATTTTGATTATCGTTGTTGTAATCATGGACTTTATGGCACAAGTACAGACTCACCTGATGTCTCATCAGTATGATTCTGTGCTGAAAAAAGCGAACCTTAAAGGCTACGGTCGATAGGGTCAGTTTACGGAGTTGAGCAATGAAAGTACGTGCTTCCGTTAAGAAAATATGCCGTAACTGTAAAGTTATTAAACGTGCTGGTGTAGTACGCGTAATTTGCAGTGAGCCTAAGCATAAGCAAAGGCAAGGCTAAGTAAACAGTCGTGCAGGCTGAGTTTTCTCGGCCTGTGTTTTTAGTAGTAATTTGGTCTTCGTTTGAGTATCCTTACGGGCTTTTCAAACTTATGATTACCAAATTCGAATATAGGAGATGTGTTAGTGGCCCGTATTGCTGGCATTAACGTCCCTGATCATAAACATGCAGTTATTGGTTTAACAGCTATTTATGGCATAGGTAAGACTCGCTCTAAGGCTATCTTAGAAGCGACTGGTATCGCCGAGACCACAAAAATCGGTGAACTTTCAGACGAAATTCTTGACGTACTGCGTGATGCAGTTGGCAAGTACACTGTTGAAGGTGATCTTCGTCGTGAAGTTACTTTAAATATCAAGCGCCTTATGGATCTTGGTTGTTATCGTGGCCTACGTCACCGTCGCTCTTTACCACTACGTGGTCAAAGAACTAAGACTAACGCGCGCACCCGTAAGGGTCCTCGTAAGCCTATTAAGCGATAAGGGGATAGTATTATGGCTAAGACACCAATTCGTCGTAAAAAGGTTAAAAAACAAGTTGCTGATGGTATGGCTCATGTTCATGCGTCTTTCAACAACACTATTGTAACGATTACCGACCGTCAAGGTAATGCACTATCATGGGCTACTGCCGGTGGTTCAGGTTTCCGTGGTTCACGTAAATCTACACCATTTGCTGCTCAGGTTGCTGCAGAGCGTGCAGGTACTGCTGCTCAAGAATACGGTTTAAAAAATCTAGAAGTTTTCATCAAAGGTCCAGGTCCAGGTCGTGAATCTGCTGTACGTGCTTTGAATGCTGCTGGTTACCGTATTACCAACATTACTGACGTGACGCCAATACCACATAATGGTTGTCGTCCACCGAAGAAACGTCGCGTTTAACAATAGGTTAGGAGAAATAACATGGCAAGATATTTGGGCCCTAAGCTCAAGCTGAGTCGTCGTGAAGGTACTGACCTGTTCCTTAAGAGCGGCGTAAGAGCTATCGACTCTAAGTGTAAACTTGAGACTGCACCTGGTCAGCACGGCGCTCGTAAAGGTCGCTTATCTGATTACGGTTTACAATTACGTGAAAAGCAAAAAGTACGTCGTATCTACGGTGTATTAGAAAAGCAATTCCGTAACTATTACAAAGAAGCTGCTCGCCTTAAAGGCAATACAGGTGAAAACTTGTTACAGCTATTAGAGCAACGTTTAGACAATGTTGTATATCGCATGGGTTTTGCTAGCACACGTGCTGAAGCACGTCAGTTAGTAAGCCATAAAGCGATTTTAGTTAATGGTCGTGTTGTGAATATTCCTTCATACGTAATTACTCCAGAAGATACTGTTGTAATCCGTGAGAAGTCTAAAACACAAGCACGTATCATCGCTGCTCTAGAGTTGGCTGAGCAACGTGAAAAGCCGACTTGGGTTGAAGTTGACGGTAAGAAACTGGAAGGCAGCTTTAAGCGTCTACCTGAGCGTTCAGATTTGTCTGCGGACATCAATGAACAACTAATCGTCGAACTTTACTCTAAGTAAAGTTAAGAGTTAAGAGAGGATAAAATGCAGGGTTCTGTAACAGAATTTCTAAAACCAAGGTTAGTCGACATCGACGCTATCAACCCAACGCGTTCTAAAATAGTTTTAGAACCATTAGAGCGTGGCTTCGGTCATACTCTGGGTAATGCCTTACGCCGTATATTGCTTTCATCTATGCCTGGATGTGCAGTAACTGAAGTTGAAATCGACGGTGTATTGCATGAGTACAGCGCGAAAGAAGGCGTACAAGAAGACATCATTGAAATACTATTAAACCTAAAAGGTTTAGCAGTAACGTTAGAAGGCAAAGATGAAGTTTTTCTGACCCTGACTAAATCTGGTGTAGGTCCTGTTACTGCGTCTGATATTCAGCACGATGGCGATGTAACAATTGCTAATCCAGATCACGTTATTTGTAATTTAACAACAAATAACAGCGAGATCAGCATGCGAATTCGTGTTGAACGTGGTCGTGGTTATGTGCCGGCATCTAGTCGTTTATCCTCTGATGACGATGAGCGTCCAATTGGTAGATTGTTGCTTGATGCATCATTTAGTCCAGTTGAACGTATTGCGTACTCGGTTGAATCAGCCCGTGTTGAGCAACGTACAGATTTAGACAAGTTAATCATTGATATGGAAACAAACGGCACTTTAGATCCAGAAGAAGCGATCCGCCGTGCGTCTACTATCTTAGCTGAGCAATTAGATGCATTCGTAGATTTACGTGATGTGACTGAGCCAGAAGAGAAAGAAGAGAAGCCAGAATTCGATCCTATTCTACTTCGTCCAGTTGATGATCTTGAGCTAACAGTACGCTCAGCAAACTGCTTGAAAGCCGAGCAAATTCAATATATCGGTGATTTAGTTCAGCGCACTGAAGTTGAGCTTCTTAAAACGCCTAATCTAGGTAAGAAGTCTCTAACTGAAATTAAAGACGTGCTAGCTTCACGTGGTCTTTCTCTGGGCATGCGCCTAGAAAATTGGCCACCTGCAAGTTTAGCTGAATAATCTAAATCACTATATTAGTTTAGTTAGAAGGATAGGGTCATGCGCCATCGTAAGAGTGGTCGTCAATTAAACCGTAACAGTAGCCATCGTAAAGCGATGTTTAGCAATATGGCAGGTTCTTTGGTGAAACATGAAATCATCAAAACTACTTTGCCTAAAGCGAAAGAGTTACGTCGTGTAATTGAACCTTTAATCACACTGGCTAAGACTGACAGTGTAGCAAATCGCCGTTTAGCGTTTGCTCGCACGCGTGATAAAGAAGTTGTTGGTAAATTATTCAGTGAAATCGGTCCTCGTAACGCGGATCGTCCAGGTGGTTACACTCGTATTCTTAAGTGTGGCTTCCGTACTGGTGATAATGCACCAATGGCTTATATTGAACTAGTTGGTCGCCCAGCGACTAGCGAAGCAGTTCAAGAAGACGCACAGTCTGCAGAGTAAGTCTTAAAGAAACCTAAAAGCCGAGCAATGCTCGGCTTTTTCTTGTCTAAAATTTATTAAGTCCTCCCAACAGAATATTTCTTCCTAAAGTTCCTACTTTATAAGCTTATGTGGATTCATTTAAAACTTTTATCAGCGATATCTTTTCATCAAGAGTGGTTTATTAATTAACCTGAGTTCTGCTTAAGCGATAACTAATGCGTTAAGCTCTACGTCAGTTAAATTAAGGTGTGGCTTATTTTCTTTAAAGCAATAAGCCACCAATCCAGCCACTAAATTCAACATAAACCCGTTCATACTCCGATGTCTCGAATGTTCAATGAAGGATATATTCTTGAGTTGGTCATTAATTGTTTCGATTATAAAACGCTTTGAAAGCATCGCTCTATCCCATAATGACATCGCTTTTGCCTTCATATTTTTGCGAACCGTCGTAATGAGCTTTACCCCTTTATCGAGCAAATC
>NZ_PNDU01000229.1:0-18205 GCF_005886635.1 Pseudoalteromonas sp. S558
TAGTGTGGTTGCTCCCTATAAATAGGCGATAACGCAGCATAAATGCCAAACTCGCGCCGCAGTTCTCCACCCCCCTAGATTGAACAAATTTTAATCTTGGATTGAACAAATTTCAATCTACAAAGGTCAACACGCCCTAGTATTGGGATTATTTACGTTGTTCATCTTCGAGCTTTATAAGCAGTTTTTTAATGTCGTTTTTAGCGCCTAAAATATGTTTCTTCAAAAAATCACATGCTTTACGTGTTTCTTTATTACGACAAAGTTCTAGCAATATACGGTGCTCTTCTGGGGCGGTTGTTAAGCCACCTGCTAATAAAATATGCATTCTCACATAGCGTTCTGAGTTTTTGCTATACATATTAACTAGTTCTTGTGTTTGTGGACGACATGCACGACTGTACAACTTACCGTGAAACTTACTATTTAAATCACCAGTTTCAAGGTGGCTATCACCTGCATCCATCGCATCCTCTAGTTCGATCAAAATTAATTCTGCATCAATTAAATCTTGATGAGTAAGATCATTAATCGAATAACTTAACAATTCAGCCTCAAGAAGTGCGCGTAAATCAAAAATTTCATCAATTTGCGAGGCCGATAATTGCGTGGCGGTAGCCCCTTTATGCGCCTCAAAGTTAACCAAACCTTCTGCCTCAAGCTGTAATAATGCCTCTCGAACGGGAATTCGGCTGACATTTAGCTCCGTAGCCAATGCCGCTTGGCGAAGTGGCTCTCCTCCTTTAATTTCTCCTGAGAGGATCTTTGCGCGAATAGCTTCTGCAACGAGCTGAGTGCGGGTTTTGTGCTCAATAGCCATGATATTCCTATAAATTGCATTTAGCATACATTATACGTACCTAGGCTAATAAACCAAGGTACAATGCCATTAAAGCCTTATAAGATAACATAAATAGGGACAAAAGAAATTCCCATCCCTCCCTGTTTTTTATGACTGATAACAAATGGGCCTCAAAAATCGCAACATTGCATGTGTGCCAACAGAGGTGCTGCGCACGTCCGTTGAGCTTGGAAATGGCCCGCCATGATTCATCGAACCACACACTTCAACGCCTGTTGGCATTTGATTTGTTATTAAACGCCCCACTTTATATTGCAACATTTCTGTTAAGCACTGTGCGCTATCTAAATCATCTTGTGTACCATGTAAAGAGGCCGTGAGTTGGCCTTCAAGCTTATCGATTATTAACAATAATTGCTGTTCATTCTCATAACGAACAATTAATGCTGCAGGACCAAATACTTCATCATGCAATGCAGGTGAGGCCAAATAAGTATCCACACTGCATGCAAACACATGTGCATTAGCATGAAAATCAGACTCAAGCTTGCCTTTAGCCAATAAGCTGACTTGATCCATATTGCTCCGCTGGCTAGTTGCGTATTTAAAGCTTTTAATAATACTCGGTGTTAGCAGCGTGTCTGAGAGTGAATTGCCTATGCAGTCGGCTACTTCTTCTTCAAAACCTTTACACCCAGTTGGGACTAACCAAAGCCCCGGGCTCGTACAAAATTGGCCGTTACCCATAAGCATTGATTGACATAACGTTTGTGCAATACGCGCACCTTGCTCTCGCGCTTTGTTTGGTAAAATGATTTGTGGATTAATACTGCCAAGCTCTGCGTAAAAAGGGATCGCTTCATAACGCTTAACCATTGTTGCTTTAAGCGCGTTTGCAACACTAAGAGAACCTGTAAAACCTACGGCTTTAATAGCTGGGGCTGCAACTAAGGCATGTGAAATGTTATAAGATTTACTTTGCACCATAGCAAACACACCTAACGGCATTGCACATATTTTAATAGCCGCTAACGCTGCTCGTGCCATCAATTCTCCCGTTCCTGGATGAGCATCATGGTTTTTTACAATAACAGGGCAACCTGCCGCTAATGCAGCCGCAGTATCGCCGCCAAGAGTTGAAAATGCATACGGAAAATTAGATGCACCAAACACGGCAACGGGCCCTAACGGTAAATAGTTAAGCTCAGTACGCGGTTTAGGCAGAGGCTGACGCGAGTTATCTGCTTCATCAATAACTTTTAAGCCCATTGGTGAATCAGGAGACTCTCGCAAAACCTGCGCAAATGCTTTAAGTTGATTAACAGTGCGCATACGCTCACCCTGCAATCGGGCAAGCGGTAAGTTTGTTTCTTGCTGCGTTAATGTAAGAAGCTCATCGCCTAAGACTATTATTTGCTCTGCAATGCAATCTAGAAATAGTGCGCGTTGTTCAAACGTTGTTTTTCTGTATGCTAAAAATGCGTTTTCGGCTTCGTTAATTGCAAGCTCTAATTCATTTACACTGATATTAAAGAAATTGGTCTCTAAAGGTCCGTTATGAGCAGGTGAAAATGCTTTAAATTCACCGTTATCACTGCTGCCTAACCATTGACCTGCAATTAAACTTTGTCCTGTTAATGTCATACTTTTCTCCTGATCATATTACTTGAAATCCGAACGCGTACGGATCGTCATCGTCAACAGTTATAGTGCTTGTACCAGTGACACGAGACCAACCACGAATACTGGGTAAAATAGCGGGGATCCCCGCCACTTCGACTATTTTTTCAATACATCCGACGAACTGACTGCCGATATAACTTTCATGAATAAACTCCTCTCCTGGCGTTAACTTACCTTGGCTAAATAGTTGCGCCATACGTGCGCTGGTCCCCGTTCCACATGGAGATCTGTCTATCGCTTTATCACCATAAAAAACAGCATTTGCGGCATGAGAATTTGTATTTTGGGGAGCTCCGCACCAGAGCACATGACTTGCACCTTGTACTGACGGATCGATAGGGTGAATACATTGCACTTTGCTATTAATTGCATCACGTACTCGGGGGCTATGTTTAAGGATGTCTGCGGCGTTAAAATGCTCAATGCCTTTGAAGTTTTTTTGTGGCTCAATAATAATGTAGAAATTCCCACCGTAGGCAATATCAACACTGAGTTCACCTAACTCTGGAACCGTAATACTAATTGATTGGTGAGCTAAATAGGCAGGTACATTGTAAATTTTAACCCACTGCACTTTACCACCTTGCATCAAATAGGTTGCTTGAACACGCCCTGCAGGCGTATCCAGTAATAAAGTTCCTGGTGTTTTTGCCTGTAACAAACCATGTTCAAGCGCAAAAGTAACAATACCTATTGTACCGTGACCGCACATAGGTAGGCAGCCAGAGGTTTCTACAAATAATATAGATGCATCACCGTCCTCGCTGGCTGGTGGGTATAAAAACCCACCCGACATCATATCGTGACCGCGAGGTTCGAACATCAACGATTGACGGATCCAATCATGGTTTTGCAAAAAATCTTGGCGTTTTTCACTCATGCTGTCCCCTCTTAAGTAAGGGTGACCGCTAGTGATAAGCCTAACTGGGTTACCGCATGTGTGACCATCGATGCAAAAAAAAGTGCCTTTGCGCATAACTTAATCCAAATTAAATTTAGTTAGATCAATACGGTTTGCGATCGCTTCATTGTAGAGCTTGGTCACATTTGCTTTTTCGTCAGGGGTTAATGTCAAACGTGGAGCGCGCACGGTCTCAACACCTCGCCCAGCAAGTTGCTCTGCAAATTTAATACACTGTACTAATGTAGGAATAGTATCTAAGCGCAATAAAGGTAAAAACCATCGCCAAATTTCAAGTGCTTCTTGGTATCGACCCATTTTAGCCAAATTGTAAATAGCAACCGACTCTTTAGGAAAAACATTGGTTAAACCTGAAATCCACCCTGTTGCACCAAGCATTAAGCTCTCAAGTGCAATGTCATCAACACCACCAAAAACAACAAATCGGTCACCAAACTCTCGAAATAATTCGGTGATGCGTCGTGTATCGGTAGTCGCTTCTTTTACCGACACTATGTTTGTTTCCTCAGCCAGTACCTTCATTCCTTCAATAGACACATCAACACCATAGGTGACTGGATTGTTGTAAATCATTATTGGCAAAGATGTATTACGCGCTACTTGTTGGTAATGATGGATAGCTTCGCGTTCACTTGAACGATACACCATGCCAGGTAATACCATTAAGCCGTCAATTCCAGCTGCTTGCGCATCTTTTGAAAACTGCACCGCATTCACAGTTGTTGTTTCAGCAACACCAGAAATCAAAGGTACACGCTTACCCACCACTTCTCTTGCCATGCTAAGTACAGCACGTTTTTCATCCGCATTTAAAGAACAGTTTTCGCCAACCGTGCCTAATACAATAATACCGTGGACGCCTTCATTAATTAATTCGTCAATCATTTTTGCTGTGGAGGCAAAGTTTATTGAATCATCCTGATTGAACTGAGTTGTAACTGCTGGGTAAACACCGTGCCAATTTATTTTCATTTTTATTTTCCTATTGAGGTTTTGACTTGATACTATATGTATATTGTATACAATAATCAATATTGCATTTAAAATTAAAAATAATAAGACGTGGTCAACATTTAAATCGATACGCTTTAGTATTTAACCTAATCTTCGGTTAACACACTTGCTAAACAACTGAATTATAAGGTATTTAAATTTACTTTCTCTAGCCAGAGATTGTCAGTGGAAATAAGGCGAATTTACGCGTCAATAGAGAGCACATTGTATTTAATTCAAACAGTTAGCGCTAAAAAAAGCGGCTTGAGATAGATTTATTAACCAAAGCTCAGATTATTTAAAAAGGTAAATTATTTTGATTAAAAAAAACGCCCAAAAAGTAGCTGTTATTGGTGCTGGCATTATAGGTATTTGTACCGCATTGCAATTACAACGTGCTGGATACTCAGTTACCTTATTTGACGAAAAAGGCTTAGCGCAAGGCTGCTCAAAGGGCAATGCTGGGCATTTTGCAATAGAGCAAGTATTTCCATTAGCCCACCCTTCGCTATTTAAAAAATTGCCCAGTATGGTGTTTAACCCATTGGGCGCATTAAGAGTTGATTATCGTTACATGTTAAAGGCATTACCTTGGCTTTGGTTATTCATAAAAAATATGCGAAGTGTAAAATATCGGGCGCATACACAAGCGCTAAAAGCACTCAATGACAATGCCTTGGGGGCGTATGAGCAACTACTTAGTGAATGTGATTTAAATGATTTATTGATAAAAAAAGGCAGCTTGCTAACATTTGAGACAACACCGTTATATGAGATTGACGCTATGTTAACGTCTTACAAAGCGCAAGGAATTGCCGTACGCTTGCTTAACAAACACCAATTGCAAACATTAGAGCCTTGTTTATCTACAACAATTAATTATGCATTGTTGTTTGAAGATGCAGCGCACAGTGTTGATCCCCATTTATTTTGTCTGCATTTAGCTGAACAATTTAGTAACATTGGCGGGGCTTTTAGTCAGCAAAAAATTACTGAAATTAAACCTCAACAACATGGATTTGAACTTATATGTCAGCAAAATATCATTACAGATAAAGTAATTATTGCAGCTGGAGCTTGGAGCAATACTTTATTAACACCCCTTGGTTACAATGTTCCGCTTGATACTGAACGAGGCTACCATTGTATGCTGGATGTAAAACATAGTTTATCGCGTCCTGTGGCATCAGCAGAGCGTAATTTTATTATGACTCCAATGAGCCAAGGCCTTAGAATTGCTGGCACAGTAGAATTTGCAGGGCTTACTAAAAAAATGAATAATAAACGTGCACTGGCCCTGCTTCCTCATGCTGGAGCATTACTTGCGACAGATAAAGAAGCATTAGCGCTAAACAGTACTTGGATGGGTTGTCGGCCATCGTTACCCGACTCTTTACCTGTTATTGGCAGCGCGCCAAAGCATGAAGGTCTTTATTTTGCTTTTGGCCATCAACATTTAGGTTTAACTCAAGGAGCTATAACTGCTGAATTAGTAACAGCACTGTGCTTAAATAAAACCCCAAAAATTAACTTACAACCTTATTGTATAAGCCGTTTTTTGGCGTAACCTGCTTATATACAGGGTTTATTTAATAATAAAAATTGTACTAGAACTAAGAAAAATTTTATAACTTGTTGTTCTAAATTAAAATTACAACAAAGTTATAGAGCAATTTAACTCGTTAAATTGCTCAAATATTTATACCGATTGGTATAATACATACTGCACAAAAAAAGAGAGTAACTATGACAACATTCGGTATTGCGACCCAATCTAAAGAACAAGCCCTTGCTAGTCTAAACGACATGACCGGTAACTTATTACCCATCCAAACAGATGAATATTTAGCACGTATAGCCACTGCGCAAAAATACATGCAGGCCAATAATATTGATGCTATTTACCTCAATGCTGGCACAAACCTAACTTATTTCACGGGAATGCGTTGGTATGCTAGTGAACGTATGGTGGGTGCAATTCTACCTGCTAAAGGCGAGGTACAATATATAGCTCCTTATTTTGAGATTGGTTCGTTAAACGGCTTTAAAGTGATTGAAGGGCCGATCCGTGGCTGGCAAGAACATGAAAGCCCATACAGTTTATTTGTAAATATGCTCTGTGAAATGGGTATAGACCAAAACGGTACTATTGGCATTGATGAAAGCGCACAATTTTTTATTTTTGATGGTATTAATAAAGCACAAACAGGACTAAATTTAATTAATGCACAACCCGTAACGGCGCATTGTCGTATGCACAAATCGGCCAATGAACTGGCACTCATGCAACGCGCTATGGATATGACATTAGCCGTTCACCAAGCAACAGCGAGCATGCTTTATGAAGGTATTAGCACTGTTGAAGTTGAAGACTTTATAAAACAAGCTCATCAAAAGGTAGGCGCACCTGGTAACTACTTTTGCATTGTTTTATTTGGTGTAGCAACCTCTTTTCCACATGGCGTAAAAGATCCTCAACACCTCAAAAAAGGCGACATGGTACTCATCGATACCGGTTGCAAAGTACATGACTATATTTCAGATATTACCCGTACATACGTTTTTGGTGAAGCAACGCCACGACAACGCACATTTTGGGAGTATGAAAAAGCGGCTCAAATTGCGGCTTTTGAAGCGGCTAAAATAGGAGAGCCTTGCGAAAATGTTGATATTGCCGCGCGTAGCTACTTAGCGTCACAAGATTTAGGCCCTGAATATCAAACGCCAGGCTGCCCTCATCGAACAGGCCACGGCATTGGTTTAGATATCCATGAATGGCCATATTTGGTCGGTGGTAATAAAACACCACTTGGCGAAGGTATGTGCTTTAGTAATGAGCCAATGCTGGTTGTGCCGGATGAATTTGGTGTTCGATTAGAAGATCATTTCTACATGACGAGCCAAGGCCCACAGTGGTTCACTCAACCAAGTCACAGCATCGATGATCCGTTTGGTTTGAATTAATAATCTAAACTGTGAATAATAAATCTATCCCAAGCAGCTATTTTCAAGTGCTAACGGCGTTTAATTTACTAAAAGTCTTAGATTAGAAATAAATTTAATATAGTTCAATACGTTAGTGGATATATCAGCCTGAGTTTAGGTTAAGAAGTTTGCTCTATATACTGCGTGTAAAATCTTACGCGCAGTACATAATAGTACCTCAATATTTACCTCTTACTTACTTTTACTAAGTTATAAATCCTATGAGCAGATAGAAGGATTCCCTCAGCATAGTTAAACGCGCATAAACAAAGGTAAAAATCTAATTGGTGTGATTTAGGTCTGTTGATTTTAGTGACCGTTACGGATATGATAATACCTATCATTTACAATTACCTTTTTTGGATCTCCTTGCTATGAATTTATTATTTAAACCAGCCAAAACGTTAGGTGTAAGCCTTTTACTCGCCTCTGCATTTATGACTCAACCAGTACTCGCTAACGGCCCTATTGGCGAGCATGTTAATCATCTTCAAGCTAACCTTAAAAGTTACGCAGAAGAAGTAGAATGGATGGTAGGCAAAGTTGATACCATGGTAAGCGACTACGATACTAAAGGCGCAAAATCGGTAAAAACAGATGATTTAATTGAATACTGGGAATCAGTTAAGTTTCACAGCGCAATAGAAACTAACTTTGTACCGGTATACGCTTCTATTTGGCAGGGTCTTTATGGCGTAAAAATGGCCATTGATAATAAGCAGCCTACTGAGGAAGTTCGTAAACAGCAAAAAGCGATGAACATAGCCTTGTGGCAAGGCCTTGGGGCTGTTAAGCTTGCTGCAAAATTCCAGCAAAAAGGCTTGTTAGACACTGTAAAAGCAACCGCTACAACTCAAATGACACAAAGTGCCACCATTGATGAAATTAAGCACAAATTAGACCGTGTAGTAGCTAAATTTGCTGAGCGTTTACGAGACGAAGCAACTGAAATTGTTCACGATACTTACCTGCACCTGTTTGAAGGCGTTGAAGGTACTCTTATTGAACAAGATGCAAAACTAGTTGAAGTGCTGGAAAAAAACTTTAACGTAACACTGCCACAAGCCATAAAAAACAGCAAAAGCGTAGACGAAGTACGTGATGTGATCAGTGACATGCAAACCAAATTAGACCGCGCTAAGGTTTTAATAGAAAAAGCCGAAAAAGCACGTAAGGATGTATTTTAAGTGAAGCGTAGGACCTTTATTCAAGGCCTAGCTGCGTTAGGGGTAGTTGGCTCATTGCCACTGCCTCTTTCTCGTGCGCTAGCCGCTGATATAGCAAACCCTGTTTCTGTTGACGATTTACCAAAGCTTAAAGGCGAGTTAACTCTTTATTTAGGCCGAGGCGAAGGGGGTTTGTATGAAAACGTATTACAAGCAATCCAGAAAAAAAATCCAGACTTTAAACTCGGTATACGCCGAGGTCCTACTGCTGCTTTAGCAAACACCATTGTTGCAGAAGCTAAAGCTGGCGTTCGCCGCGCTGATTTATTTTGGGCGGTTGATTCAGGCGCGATTGGTTTAGTAACCGATGCAGGCCTTGCGCAACCTATCCCTAGTGATTTATCTGCTCAGTTACAACCACAATTTAGATATAAAGAGTGGGCACCAGTAACTGGCCGTATTCGTACATTGCCATATAACACATCGCGTTTAACTAAAGATCAAATTCCAACAAGCATTATGGACATTGCCGACAGCGATTTAAGTATTGGTTGGGCGCCCGCCTACGCTTCTTTCCAATCGTTTGTAACCGCAATGCGAATTTTAGAAGGCAACGACAAAACCGCTAAGTGGCTTAAAAAGATTCAAAAACGTGCTAAAACATACGCTGGTGAATTAGGTGTGGTTATGGGCGTTGAACGCGGTGAAGTAGATATTGGTTTTGCTAATCACTATTACACTTTGCGTTTAAAATCAGGTAAGCCTGATGCTAAACTTGATTTAGCGTTTACGCAAAATGATGCGGGCTGTTTAGTAAATGCGTCGGGTGTATTAGCGCTTAACGACGATCCGCTTGCAACTAACTTTATGCGTTACTTACTAAGTAAAGAAGTACAAGGTTACTTAGCCAGTGAAGCTTACGAAATTCCGTTAGTAAATGGTATTACCCAACCTGAGGGTTTACCGTCACTTGCTAATATTTCTCCACCCAAAGTAGATTTGACACAACTTGCTGATTTACGCCCTACTATAGATTTGATGCGTAGCAGCGGCGTATTGTAATGAAAATACCAGCCTCTTACCCAATGGCGCTGCTTGCAGCGCTTATTACGCTTACCCCTGTTTATATATTAATTACGCTTGCGAGCGATACAAGTTCAGTATTTGACAGCCATAATCTTCAAATTTTAGGTAACACATTATCGTTAATGGGTTTAACGGTACTCGGATCTATTTTAATTGGTGTGCCACTGGCGTTTATTAGCGCGTATGTGCATTTGCCATTTAAAAAACTCTGGCTAGTTGTATTTGCGGCGCCGCTGGCAATCCCCAGTTATATTGGCGCGTTTACACTTTATGCTGCTTTTGGCCCCGGAGGCGAAATAAACACCTTAACAGGAATAGAAACACCATCAATGTATGGCTTAACAGGTGCCGCTATTGTAATGACTCTGTATACCTTTCCGTTTGTAATGATGACGACTCGCTCATCTTTACTGAGCCTTGATGCAAGCATGGTTAATGCCGCGCGTACGCTGGGCATGTCGATGACGCAAAGTATATTTAAAGTTATATTACCGCGCGTAGTTAACGGTATTGCAGCAGGCTCATTGTTAGTCGCGCTTTATACGTTATCAGACTTTGGCACGCCCGCAATGATGCGCTTAGATACATTTACCCGCGTAATTTATGTTGAATACAACGCCTTTGCGTTAGGGCGCGCTGCAATGCTTTCACTTCAACTAATGGTGATTGTTGGCTTTTTACTTTTAATTGAATCACAAATAAAAACAGCGCCTGAACGCCAAGGTCGCCCGTTAATTTTATTTCCAAGTAAATTACAATTAAGTGCGCTGTTTGTTACGTTTGCCCCTATTTTACTACTCGCGATCGGCCTACCTTTGGCTATATTTTCACTTTGGCTAGCACGAGATGGTTTTAGCTCGTTTGATTTTAGCATTGCGTGGAACTCAACGTATGCATCGCTCATTGCCGCAATTGTCGCTGTGATAGTGGCCATTCCAGTAGCGCATGCCGCACTTAGCGGCAAAGCGGGTCGCATAATGGAGCGTGTTACTTACTTTGGCTTTGGTATCCCGGGTATAGTAATGGGCACAGCCCTTGTTTACGGTGGTTTGCAATTGCCGTTTTTGTATCAAACACTGGGATTGCTTATTATTGCTTATATGCTGCGATTTTTACCGCTTGCAGTAGGCTCAATCAGAACAAGTACCGAGCACTTAGATCCAAGCTTAGTAAAATCAGCTCTCGTACTTGGCGCAAGCCCACGCGAAGCGTTTACTCGCATAACACTGCCTTTAACTATGCGCGGTATTATTGCCGGTGCTGCACTGGTATTTTTAGAATCAATGCGTGAGTTAGAAGCTACCCTACTACTTGGTCCAACCGGCTTTGAAACCCTCTCAACTTATTTATGGCGTGTATACGAGGCGGGCTATTTTGGCCGTGCCGCTATTCCTGGATTATTGTTAGTAGTGATATCTGCCTGCGGCTTAGCTATTATGATGTCTGGCGAAAAACGCAACCAGTTTGAACATTAAGGATTTAAAAAACAATGCTATCTGTAAGTCAGTTGTCTATAGATTATGGCAGTAACCGCGTAGTAAGCGATTTAAACTTATCGCTGGGTGAAAACGAAATTCTTATGCTTGTAGGCCCTACAGGTTGTGGTAAAAGTACAATTTTACAAGCGCTCGCTGGTCTTATACCCATTAGCGAAGGCGAAATAAACACGGATAAATGGCGTGCGACACCCAAATTAACAATACCTCCTGAGAAACGCAGTGTTGGTATGGTATTTCAAGACTTTGCGTTATTTCCGCACTTATCTGTGCAGCAAAATATTTGCTTTAGGTTAAAAAATACAGCCCCTGCCGATCATTGGATAAACCTACTTGGGCTTGATGATTTTAGAAATAAAAAACCAGCAACGCTTTCTGGCGGACAAAAACAGCGCGTCGCACTTGCGCGCACCCTTGCCCACCAGCCTGACTTCGTATTACTTGACGAGCCGCTTTCTAACTTAGATGCAGCCCTTAAAGATATGCTTCGTTGGGATATCAGAAACGCACTTAAAGCCGCTGGCGTGCCTGCAATTTGGGTAACACACGACCAAGAAGAGGCGCTGTCGGTTGGCGATCGCGTAGGTATTCTGAAAGGCGGGAAAATTCAGCAAATAGATGCACCGGAGCGCTGTTTTAGTACACCAAACAATCGCTTTGTCGCACGCTTTTTAGGTGAAGCCAGCTTTATTAGTGGACAATTTAGCCAAGGACAAGCCACTACCTCAATTGGTAATGCACCCGCTCATGGCGTTGACTGTGACAATGGCGATGTTGACGTACTGCTTCGCCCTGACGATGTACTGCTTGTACAAAGCAGTGTGGGCAATAATGGTGAAGTAATTTGGGTACGTTTTGAAGGGGGTAGCCGCTTATGCGCTGTAAAATTGGCCTGCTCTACCATTGTAACTAGCCGAGTAAGCCATGAGGTTGTTGTTAATCCAGGCGACCAGGTTCATGTATCACTAAGTACATCACATCCGCTTGCAGTGTATAAACGTATGCAGTAAAACAATTACTAGCAATAAAAAAAGCCCATTTTCATGGGCTTTTTGGTTATTTATTAGTAAATATCTTAACCAGAGTTCAGGTTAGTTAAGTATTTAAAACGCCTATCGACAACCTTGGCTGTTAAAATCAACAACTAAGCTTGCACCAGTACTGTTACCTGCAACTTTTAAGTACCCCCAGTATTCATCCTGACTTGAAATATAAATACACTCATCATTACCTGCATTATTTGATTGAGCAGATTCATTATTTGTATTCGGCCAACCGCTACTTGCGAAACTTAAACTAATGTCACCACTGCCATTTGAAGTCGTGATCGCAACGCCGTTTTGGCTTTTTACATCAGCGATACTGAACCATAGCGGGCCACTGTTACCTAAACAAATAACCTCGCCATCTTCTAAACGACCACTACTGCGACTACCTTGAGTAGCGCAAGCATCAGGGACATTGCTGCTACCAGCATTGTACGATGCAGTAAGCTGAACGTTATCAAATGAATTATAGCCATTGATCATTATTTTATAAGTACCCACTTGTGCTGGGGTTATTGTACATTGCTCTGTGTTGCCACCAACATACGGACGACAGTCATAACTGCTTGTCGTCGGGGTTGTTTCATAGCTCACATATAAATCGGCATCGCCTGTGCCCCCGTTTAAATTAAACGTGAGATCAGTTGCTCCCTGAGGCACATTGAGAGTGAAATATAATTGTTCATTTTGATTACCTGCAATAATACGGCTCTGTCCATTTACAAGCTCCTCATCCCCAGAGCTATTATCATTTTCAACCATTACTGTAGATGTGACTGTTTGGCCTAACCCTTTATCATCAAGTACAGTTAATGAGACAGTGTACTGACCTGCGCTTGTATATGTATGAACTGGATTTGCTTCATTGCTACTCCCGCCATCACCAAAACGCCATTGATAACTCGCAATCTCGCCATCGCTGTCAGTACTTCCATTGCTTGAAAAGTTAATTGCTGCGTTTTTAACACCAGAGTAAGGACCGTTTATTTTTGCTGTAGGCGGTGCATTTGTTGTTGTACCTGCCACCAAATCATCACACCACTGCACAAATTCACCTTCATAGCGATTAGCCCATTGGACCGTTTTAGCTTTGTAAGCACTCCAGTTACCACTGCGGGTGTCTGTAAGCATACTGTCAACATCGTCGCCATGGCGTTCAAACATAAAGCGAACCGCTAAATAACCCCAACGGTAAATACGGTCTTGATCAAATCCATCATAATTGGTTACAAAGATTTGCGCTAAGGTATAACGAGATCCATCACTGATTGTATTTTTAGCCGCTTCGTTGTCATCTTGATTAGCAATATATTCTGCGACACCTTCAGACCACCACACTATTTCTTCTGTTGGCGAGTTAAAATTACCATACAAGTCAAAGCGACCATCTAAATAATGCACATATTCATGCTCTAAATTCCACACATAATGCTCTGCATTAGCGTAGCTTGCTTCATAGGCAATAAAATTAGCTTGATTCCCTACAACTGAAGGGTCGCCTTCTAAATACATCCCTCCGTTATTAGTGTCTATGCCAAAAATAGCTTTTGCATATTTACTATAATCGCCGTTACTATCAAAAATATTAACTTGTAAAAAACTATTGTTATCATCAGCAACAGGAGTCAAATTGGTACTTAGTTTATTGTGGAAATAGCCCTCTTCAGCACCCATTGCATCACATGCCGATGCATGTTGGATTGCAGTCATATTTTGCGATCTAATTTTAATCGTACTGCTACAACTGTAACTCTGAGCTAATACCTGTTGCGTTAATTGCTCTGCAAAACCACAAATATTATAAAGACTACATTCGGCGTAATAACTCACTGAATCAGCTGCGGCAAGCCAAACAGCATCACCAAAGCCAAAGCTATTATAAGTGCTAAAAATAGCTTTAACGCCTTTATCTACCTCACTTTGAATAGCGGTCTCAGAATATTTTTTTAACCGTGCGAGCTCACTTGCGGCATTTACGATTAAAAATTCAGCATCAGAGTCTATCATCCACTGCTTTTGTGTAAATGCATTAAGTTTTACAACCAAATCAACATCCGTTGCAACCGCAGCTACATAAGCATCATTCCATTGGCCTCTATAAAGCAATGTAAAAATGCCATTAATAGCTCCTCGCATATTCCATTTTGCCGCATAACTTTCGTTAAAGCGCGTAAGCCACTCCTTAACAACGGGTAAGTAGCGGTGTTGCTGCTCTGCACTATCCATTGTAATGATCACTTCATTGAGCGTTTTACCGTGCCCATCATTGTCGTCATAAAAATGGCTATTATTTACAAATGCGTCAATAGCATCGACTACTGCGGGTGTAACCCACGAACTAAAACTAATATTATCGTTGTAAAACTCTGCATAAAAGCCAGTACGCAAATACAAAAACAATGCTTGTAAGTCGCTATCACCACCACCTGCATAGGTTTGAGAAAGAGATTTAGCATGATTGGCTACCGCAAACATTTTTTCAGAAGTGAACACCTGACTTTGTATGGAGTTCGACGCGCTAAATAACTCATTTATACACGCGCTACCCTGGGTTTTAATTTCATTGATAATATTTGAAGAATTCGCAGACGCCAGCGCATTTAAATCACAGTTGGCCATAATCGCTTGAGAGCTCAGCATTACATTGTTTAGCTGTTGGGGCTGTACTTTTACACGGGCAATTGGCGCTCTTTCGTTATGATTGTCCTCTACACCATGGTGATGAACACGCTCAATAACTGCAGCGTGTGGTGTAAATAAGCGTTCATGTGTTGTGTTTGCAAGCGCAAGAGAGCTTGATCCTAGTATCGGTAACGCAATAATCAATATATTAAGTTTCATAATGTACCTTCGATAATTTGTGTCTCAATCCAGAACGGGTTACTGAGTGAAACACTTGTAACATTTAATTATCATTGCATACAATATAATTTATATTCTATTAATGCATATAAATATATTAGTTTTACATAAGGCAATAAAAGCAATTCTTTTGGATTGATTTATTATTGCAAAAAATAAGAAAATCTTAGATAGCGTGAATTCTGCTTAGGATGATTATTAACATATTAATTTAATATGTTAATGCTTTTTTGAAACTCTAAAATCGAAGATATTAAGAATAAAAATGAAATTGACTTAACCTGAATTCTGGTTAAGAGGTTTACTAATATATTGAACCATGATGATATCTAAATTTATTTTTCGCTAGCCAGAGATTTTTAGTGAAAAAGCGAATTTACGCGTTAATAGCGAGCGTATTGCAAGTAAATTTAACGAAGTTAGCGTCAGATTTAATCCCTCTAATTGAGTCAGTATTATTGCAAATTGGTAACAGGTCGTTTAAATGAAAGACGTTTTTCTAATGAAACGTATCGTCATTGCATATAGCCTTGGGGCGTGTTGACCTTTGATGGTTGAATTTTCAGCAGTGTGTTTGGTATTTAAGCAAAGCCTATGATGTGTGGTTGTCCCCCATAAATAGGCGATAACGCAGCGTAATGCCAAACATGCGCCGCGATTAAATCGCCCCTAGACTGAACAAATTTCAATCCACAAAGGTCAACACGCTCTAGAGTAGCAAACAATTTTGGCAGTTATTATTTGTAGCCGCATCAACGATGTGATGATGAGCTCGCACTTTATATAGCAAATCGTTTATCTAATTAATTTATGCATAATAATTGCTTACCACTCAAACATATACGCCATTTTGCTAATCGTTTTAAGTGGGATGTGATGAGAGTTGCGTTTAGCGTATAAGTGCTGCATAGATTTGTCTTTCACTTCACCGACAATCACTTCTTTTACTTGATAACCTAAAGCAATAGCGGCTTGCGAATACGCTACAAATTCCCACTTTTTAATATTGGTATTATCTACAATTACCAAAGGTGTGCCTTGAGCAAGTGCGCTTATAAAACGCGCTAAATTCAGATTATGAAATTGCGGTAATTTAAATTTATCAAAATGATACTCACCCTGTTCATTAATAAAATAATCATCCGTTGAGCATATAAGGTACTGGCTTTCGTCAGCTCCCCCTAGTTCGTCAGCAAGATTCTGCGCATAATAAGACTTACCGCTTCCTGGTAGCCCTCGTAATATAAAAACTTGTTTCATAGCATCGATTTTTTAAGTGTGAAAAACATAAATTTGATTTGTCCGTCAATAATGCCACAAAATCACTAAATTTAAGAGTAACAAATAACAATAGTGTTAATAAACCGCTTAAAACTGCTTAAAAATAAAGCGCATGCATAAAAAATTTTAAAGAGTTGCCCACAATAGTTTTTTTATTTAACTTTACTAGGTAAGATACAGGGTTCAAGTGCAGCACCGTTTATGGGCAATTTATGCCAATGTGCTGCGCACAGTTAAATAAAAATAGTTAGGCAACTTATATCATTGGAGTGAAGATGAGCCATTTAGCGATTTCAGAGCTATTAAAAGGCAATGTTGCGGTAGACAGCCAAGTAACAATTAAGGGCTGGATCCGTACTCGCCGCGATTCAAAAGCAGGAATTTCATTTTTAGCCGTTCATGACGGTTCGTGTTTTGATCCTATTCAAGCGGTAGTTCCTAATTCACTGAATAATTATGATGAAGTTACTAGCTTAACAGCCGGTTGTTCTGTGTCGGTTACTGGTGTTTTAGTACAATCTGCTGGCCAAGGTCAATCTTACGAAATTCAAGCTAATACTGTGACTGTGTTAGGTTGGGTAGAAAACCCAGATTCATACCCAATGTCGGCAAAGCGCCACAGCATTGAGTACTTACGTGAGCACGCTCACCTTCGCCCTCGTACAAATATGATTGGCGCGGTAACTCGTGTACGTAACTGTTTAGCGCAAGCTATTCACCGTTTTTACCACGAGCAAGGTTTTTATTGGATCAGCACACCAATCATTACGGCCAGTGACTGTGAGGGCGCGGGTGAGATGTTCCGTGTATCAACGCTTGATATGCAAAACTTACCGCTTACAGACAAAGGCGATGTTGATTACAGCGAAGATTTCTTCGGTAAAGAAGCATTTCTTACTGTATCTGGCCAGTTAAACGGTGAAACGTACGCCTCTGCAATGTCAAAAATTTATACGTTTGGGCCTACGTTCCGCGCAGAGAACTCAAATACATCACGACACCTTGCAGAATTTTGGATGGTCGAGCCTGAAGTGGCGTTTGCTGATTTAGAAGATATCGCAAAACTTGCTGAAAATATGCTTAAATACGTGTTTAAAGCCGTACTTGAAGAGCGCCGTGATGACATGGAATTTTTTGCACAACGTGTAGAAAAAACTGCAATTACGCGTTTAGAAGAATTTGTAGAAAAAGACTTCGCGCAGGTAAATTACACTGAAGCAGTAGAGATCCTTAAAAACTGTGGTAAAAAGTTTGAGTACGCTGTTGAATGGGGTGTAGATTTACAATCTGAGCACGAGCGCTACTTAGCTGAAGAGCACTTTAAAGCACCGGTAGTTATTAAAAACTACCCACGTGACATTAAAGCATTCTACATGCGCCAAAACGAAGACGGTAAAACCGTTGCCGCAATGGACATTGTAGCACCGGGTATTGGTGAGATCATTGGTGGTTCGCAACGTGAAGAACGCCTAGATGTACTTGATGCACGCTTAGAAGAAATGGGCTTAAACAAAGAAGATTACAGCTGGTACCGCGATTTACGTAAATACGGTAG
This sequence comes from Pseudoalteromonas sp. S558, assembly GCF_005886635.1. Classification (NCBI taxonomy): domain Bacteria; kingdom Pseudomonadati; phylum Pseudomonadota; class Gammaproteobacteria; order Alteromonadales; family Pseudoalteromonadaceae; genus Pseudoalteromonas; species Pseudoalteromonas sp. S558. The sequence continues at coordinate 17,878 of NZ_PNDU01000229.1, forward strand.
CGTGCCGCACTCAGGCTTTGGTTTAGGCTTTGAACGCTTAGTGGCTTATGTAACAGGTATGGGCAACGTACGTGATGTAATTGCCTTCCCTCGTACTAAAGGCAGTGCAACTTACTAAATCCTTATTTAGTAATATTAAATAAAAAACCAACTTACGAGTTGGTTTTTTATTGTTCATAATAAATTATTTAACCTGAGCTCTGGTTAAGAGATTTACTAACGCATTGAATTATGGTGATATTTAAATTTATTTTCTCTAGCCAGAGATTTCCAGTGAAAATAAGACGAATTTACGCGTCAATAGCTGGCCTAGTGAAAGTAAATTCAA
>NZ_PNDU01000023.1:0-37927 GCF_005886635.1 Pseudoalteromonas sp. S558
GGGTCTGATCAATGCCTGCTATATAAAAAGTATTATTTAAAGGGATATTAAATGAAAGAGATTAAAGAATTCAATTGGAGTAAAGCAACTAATCCTCCATTAGAAGAGTATTTTCCTGCAGATAAATTAGATCGTGCTCGCTATGCCACATTTTTATCAAGATTATTGGCTCAAGAGGGATTTGACGAAAGCAGGCCTGATGATGAACAAAAGAAAAACTATGTATTAAACTTAAATGCTGAATGGGGGGCAGGTAAAACCTATTTTCTAAAGCGTTGGTCACAAGAATTAATAGTAGATTTTCCTGTTGTATATATTGATGCATGGCAGCAAGACTATTCAGATGACCCATTTTTAACTGTAATTGCCGCAATAATTGAACAACTAGGTAAACAAGCTTCATTTACTATTAAAATACCTAATAAAGCTGCATCAATATTTAAGGCTGTAGCACCTGCAATAGCGCAAGGGTTAACTAAAAAAATATCAGGCATTGATCTAGCAGAGCTTAATACATTGTTATTTTCTGAAGAAGATGAAGAGAGTGAGGACAACGATTCTGTAAAGCAAAATAGCTCCGAATTTTCACCTGCTATAAAAGCTTTAGCACAAAACTTAATTAAAGATCATGAAGCTAAAAATAAGAGTATTGAAGTAATAAAGTCTAAGTTAGATGATTGGGTCAGTAAGTTTGAAAAGCAGGAAGATAAGTCGTTACCCATATTTATTTTTATTGATGAATTAGATCGTTGTCGCCCAAGTTATGCAGTAGAAATGTTAGAGACGATTAAACATATTTTTGATGTTAAAGGTATTGTGTTTGTTGTAGCAACAGATACAGAACAACTCCAACATACAATCAAATCAATTTATGGTGAAGGCTTTGATGCTAAGATTTACCTAGGCCGCTTTTTTAATAGCCGCTATAGCTTAAAACGACCTGTTTTAAAGGATTTTTTATCAGTACACAGCGATACAACTAAATTTGAATCTGCATATTTAAAAAGTAGAAAAATTGAGATGCTCCCTCGAACAAAGACACCCGAAACCGCTTTAGCTAATATCTCAGTTGTATTAGATGCATTCCAGGTATCTCCAAGAACAGCTATTCAAATTACTGAGCGCATTACAGCAATTATTGTAAATTTACCAAGTGGTAAAAAAGTTGATGTACTTGTGCTCGCTATTTTGTTTTGTATCCATGAAAAAGACTACCCACTTTATGAAGAGATAATTAGTGGACTATTTCAGCGAGAAGAGCCAGACAATAAAGGTGGTATAAAAAAGATAAATTTAAGTGTTTTTTTACAAAAAAACAAATTGGAAAAGTATCTATCCAAAAATATCACATATTATATAGATACAAAGTCGCATACAGAAGATTTCTTTGTGGACCATACAGGTAGAAGCAAGAACAATTATTTAGAAGATAACTACACTATTACTTTATCTAAATTTGTAGAGCACATATTCTGTTTAGTAGTTGGATATAAAAGAGCTTTTCGAAGCCCTGTAGCGAATTCGAGAAACGATAACATATCTGAACTTCAAAGGGCCGAAAAAAGCTTAGCGGAAAGCAATGTAAAAAACTCTAAATCTGAAAATGTAACAAAGCTTTGGTTAGATTATATTTATATTAAAGATGAATACAACAAAATTACCAAAGAGCAATATCGTGATTTTATAGAGCTTTCCTCACCATTAGATTACATGGGCGATAGTTAACTATCTCTGTGCAGCGCGAAGCGCCTCTGTGTTCTCGGTGGTAATTTTATCTGAATTACCGCCAACCTTAACTGAGCCAAACCACCTAAGCCCCACACTGCCTAACCCCAGCTCCCGCATGTTTAAGCGCAATAATCTGCCCTTTACCGTTATGCGCCATAGCGAGTATATCACCCGTATTTAGACCACTTTCAACCGCATGTTTACCCTTTAAATCACTCAACAGTGAATGCTTAATTTGCACTAGCACCTCGTCATTACAGCTAGCTATGTACCAGTCGTTATCTACCTTGACTAGAGTGCCGTATTCTATGTGGCGTTGTTGGTGGCGGCGTAAATCGTTAGCTAATTGGCTGTCGAGTGCGTGTTTTTGCTCTGTAATGGAGCTTGCGTAGCTACCTGCTTGATTTATTTCGTGTGTTTTTATAAATGAATAGTCGTGAATGTCTATGGTGTTAAGCACGATTTTAGGCGCGTGGTTAAAGCCATCGTTATTATCAAACACAATAAAGGCGAACACACCCAGTGCGCAGGCAAGGCTGGTTAGCTGCAACGTAAAGCCGAGCTTTTTAGGCTTTGTGTGTGTGGCCTTTTTAAGTAACGCTTTTTGCTGAACGCTTGTAAGTGTAGTGCGCGCTTTTCGCTCTTTGTAATGTTGTGCGAGCTTTTGATTAAGCGGCTCATCAGGCTTATTCATTCTTTGCTCCTAATAAACGTTTAAGATTTTGTTTGGCATAGCGCAGCCTTGTTTTAATGGTCTCAAGGCTGCTTTGCGTTATAAGTTCTATGTCGGTGAGCGAAAAGCCTTCTTGTTGCAAGGTTATGGCTTCGCGCTGTACAAAGGTAAGTTGTTTTAGCGCAGCGTCGAACGCTTCGTAACTTATGTTTGAGCTGCCTATATGCGAGTCTCCACTAGTTAAGTCGCTTTCGCTCTTATCATTTTGTGCTGCTAAATGCGTGTTTTCGTCAAGCTCTACAAAGTGCTGTTGCCTGCGGTATTCGTCAATGAGTGTGTTGCGGGCAAGTTTAAATAACCACGCTTTAGGTGTGGTCTGCGCTTGGTAAAGGTGGCGTTTTTCGATTACTTTTAGCCATGTTTGTTGGCTTACGTCGTATGCTAAATGCGTATTAGATTGCGTAACAAGGTAGTGGTATAAGTCGTTACTGTAGAGGGCAATAAGCTGCTCTAAGTAACGATTGTCGCCACTTTTTGCGTAACTTGCCATGCAGTCCTTGCTTGGCGTTTCAAATAACCATGACTTAATACTTAGTAGCATAGGCTCATCGCTCTTATACCAATTCGCTTAATTAAGTGGTCCATTTTGAGGGCGGAAAAACGTGTTGATAGCTAGGCAAAAAATTCGCTATTTAGTTGTTCTAAATGAGAATTTTTTAACGCAGGTAGCGACACGTTTAGCCCCGCAAAATGATTAAGTATTATTGCGGATTGGTATTATTGTTGTAATTTAAAATCGAGTTGTACGGTTTGACCAGTTTGTAATTGTGCCACACCTTCAATTACTTTGGGGCGATATTTCCAGCGTTTAATTGCTCTTATTGCTTCGCGGTCAAAGGTACGTTTTGGCTCGGCGTTAATAACTACGGGGTCGATTACTTCCCCCGTTGGCGAAATACTAAAGCTTAGTTGCACCCAACCTTCAATACCATCGCGTGCTGCTGTGGTTGGGTATTTAGGGTTTATGCGCACTATGGGTGTTGCATCCCCTGTTGGGCGATTAATGGTGTTGTTAATGTCGTCACCAAAATCATCAATTGTAACTGGCGTAAAGTCGCTAATTGCCAACACAGGATCGGCTGATGTATCAAGCGGTGGTGCTTTTGGCGGCACTTTAGGCATTGGCGGTGGCGGCTGTATTTTTTGTATATGCCTGACTTTTGAATCCTCAGGCGCTTGAAAAATCTCTACTATAATATCGCCCCCCGGTTTAACCGGTGCGCGTTGCTCGCCACTTATTAAATATTGCATAAACGCAAAAGCTGCAAAGGTCATTGCGGCACCGCCAATAACGGCGGTCGATGTTTTAATAAATACTGGGTTGTTAGGTACTTCAAGTGTGTGCATAAGCCGCTCCAAATTTTATTGACCACTACAATTAGGGTGTTTTCAAAGCTATAACGGGTGGCAAATCAAAAAGGGGTGAAATAATTTTATAAAAAATGTGGGGTTTAGTTACAATAGCCATTCGCATTCTTTTACTTATTAACTTTTTAGGCTGTTATGCAACTCATTGAAATAAATAAAGCGCGTTACCGTAAACATTTAAACCGTGTTATTGCAGGGTGTGGTATTGGCTTGGCTGTAGGCAGCTTGGCTATATCGCAAACGCTGATTGCTTTATTTCCTGATGAAAGTGGTAGCCACTTTCATTGGAACTTAATAGGCGTTGTTATTACAAGCGTTGGGCTTGCGTGGTTACTTAATAAATATCGTACGCATAGCTTTATGACTGAAGTTGTTTATGTGTGGGAGCTTAAAAAAGCACTTAATAAAATAACCCGTAAAATGGCTAAGTTAAAAGCCGCTGGCCGTGAAGGCAATGCCGATGCGTTATTAGCAATTCATTATAGCTACGCGGGCTCTCGGTTATTGTGGCAGCTAGACGATAACCTAATCACTATGGACGATTTAGCCATTAAACAAGCTGAGCTTGAATCTGTTGCAGCGCAACATAACGTAACGCTTAATGTTGAAGATTACGACGCAAGTATTTTAAAACAGTTTTAAAGCTTAGGTTTTTAAATTAGTTAGAGGAGCCTTAATGAAAAAAGTACTCATAGTGTGTTTAGGTAATATTTGCCGCTCGCCAACTGCAGAGGCGGTATTAAAAGCCCGTGCTAAAAAGCTAGGTGTTAACGTTAAAGTGGATTCGGCAGGCACTATTGGTTACCACGAAGGTAAAACGCCTGATAGTCGCTCAATGGCTGCAGGCGAAAAACGTGGTTATAGCTTTAAAGGTATTTATTCACGCAAAGTACGTACAAGCGACTTTACTGAGTTTGATTTAATTTTAGCGGCCGATACGCAAAATTTAGCTGATTTAAAAGCTCAATGCCCTGAGCATCTACAGTACAAATTAGCGTTGTTTTTAGAGTTTGGTGGACAGAGCGTTAGTGCAATTCCAGATCCGTATTACGGCGGTGATGATGGCTTTGAAAAGGTGCTCGATTTAATTGAAGCGGCAAGCGATAAGATTTTGTCAAAAATTTAATCCCTATTTTATTACTAAAGCTAAATTTAACGAGCTTTTTGTCGTATTGCACAGCGTCCCTAAAGTAAGTACATTTTATGCTTACTCAAAGGGAACTCTATGAAAATAAAAATATTACTACTGACTTTATCTATCGCTTCTTGTTCTACTTTTGCTAATGATGTTAGTTTTTCTATTGGGGGTGGCTATCCTTATTTGGTTATTCCTGAGGTGTCTTTATCGGCTAACGACGACACACAACGCTGGTATGCAAACTATAAACTAGGCCTTGATGATGGATTTTCAGCAGGTTTTGAACAAGCAGTAAGCGATAATAAAAAACATGCTTTTGGCGCGCTTGTGGGCGCTATTGGTGCAAGAGATACTGATCAAAAGTGTGAAAATTCAACAAATGACGATATAGCAAGTGAATTTGGTAATATTATAGGTTGTGTAATTAGCGGTATTTTTGATGAAGAAACCACTAACGGTGTAGGGCTTACTTACAGCTATAACTTTAATGGGTTAAACAATTCCGGTTTTAGACTAGAATTAGATATAGGTTATGGTAAAGCAAGTGATAGTAACGAAAAAAGAGCGGATGGCGGTATTAGTTTAAGCTATGAATTTTAACTGCTTTGAGAATAATAATTAAGGCAAAAAGGCGCCAAACGGCGCTTTTTTTTATAATTAAGGATTCATTCTAAAGTCTAGTCGTACTTGAGATGTTGCTGAAACTGGTTGTCCTTTTTCAAACTTTGGTGCATAGCGCCATTGCTCAACAGCTTTTATCGCCGATTTTTCAAAAGAGACACCACCATTAGAGTTTAATATACTAACGTTTTTTACAAATCCTGCCGTGTCTACTTCAAATTCCATAGCAACACTGCCACTTCGACCTTGTTTTGCCTTATTTGAAGGGTAATCGGGATTGACACGGTAAAGCGGTTTTTGCTCTTGCGATTCTTTCCATGGCACCATTTTAGCAATAGCTAAACAGTGTTTAGTTGCTTCATCACTTTTGCCTTGTTTCTCGTAAAGCCCAATAAGCTTAGAGTGCGCGCTTAGCTCTGCGCTGTGATCAAAATTTAAGTTGTTATCGAATACACTCACTACACGGTTTAGTCTTGCAATCGCTTGATTATACTTTTTACGACCTTCTGCGAATGAGGCCATTAAAAAATCTGCTTTGATACGATCAACTGAATTTTCAGGCAAATTGGCTTGATAGTACTCATCAGCCTGTTCTAAATAACGTTTAGCTTTGCGGTAATATTTATGTGAAAACTTTCGAGCAAGCACAGAGGCGGCTTCAAATTGCATGTCGGCAACAAGCTTTGGATTATTTTGCTCCGCTGCTATATCAATCATGTGTTCAAAATGGTTAGCAGCTTCTCTATCTGATTCGGTATTACTTGCCATACCTAGCAGAGCGTCGAGTGTTTCGACTGATTTATTACCGTGATTTTTACCTAAAATGTCGTGCGCTTGCTTATAAAGTGCGTAACGCTGCTCGTAACCATCGCTAATGCGTGGGTTAATAGCTTTGGCATAATTAATAGCAAGGTTTGCTGTGTTATCTGACTCTTCGCCATAATTAGCTGAGCCTAAGGTATAAGCAAGCTCAGCGGCTTGCTTCACGTTTTTATTTTCTGCAACTGCAGTTAAGTAGGTTTGGTACGCTTGTGAAAAGTTGACTTGTGGGTTTGTTGCTTGGCTTGCAAGTGAATAAGTACTTAGCGTTGATAAGCTTAAGCCTATAATTAAGGCGAGTTGTTGGCGTTTCATAATAATCCCTATCATTGTCTGGCTTACAAAATATCAAATTAGTAAGTATCTGTCATTTTTTTGGGTAAATTAACGTAAACAATACAGTGCTCTATTTGCATCAATTTATTGCTAACTGTCATTGAAAATAACGCCTGTCGTCGCCATATAATTGCCATAAACAGTCTTGTACTACGGTGTATTTATCCTATTTTGTGATATTATCACTTTATTGTCGTGTCGTAGTTATTTAAATATTTGGATTTGTCGTGGCGCAAGTAAGAGCAAGAGTCCAGCTTAATGTTGGCAGAAATAGTGATATCCCTGCAGAAATAATCTCATTTACTGATTTAAAAGATGGCAAAGAACATATTGCTATGGTGTTTAACAACGCTGATACAGAGCAAGATATACCGCTTATTCGTATGCATTCAGAGTGTTTAACGGGTGATGTATTTTACTCATCGCGTTGCGATTGCGGCGAGCAGCTAAATGAATGTATTGAAATGATGCACGAAAAAGGCGGTATTTTATTATATTTACGCCAAGAAGGCCGTGGCATTGGTTTATACAATAAAATTGATGCTTACGTATTACAATCGCAGGGTATGAACACCTACGAAGCTAATAACCATTTAGGCTTTGCTGATGATTTACGCGACTTTTCGGATGCGGTATTAATGCTCAATGCGCTTAATTTAAGCCACGTTAAATTAATGACCAATAATCCGAAAAAGCTTAACGCATTAAAAGACGCCGGTATTAATGTTGATTCGGTTGTAGGTACACATGCGCACATTAAAGCGGGTGTTGCGGGTAATAAGTCGTACCTAGAAACAAAAATTAAGCATGGTGCACACATGTTAGATATTAAGAAAATTAAAAAACCTTAATCATTTAATTACGTTTCGTCTATTAATCCCCCCTCACGCCAAGTTATACTTGGCGTGTTTCGTTATAAATTAAGAGCAAGTATGTCTACACAATTACGAATTTTTAAAGCCGATGCTGGGCTAAAGTGGTTAAAAGCCGGATGGCTTATTTTTAAAACCCAGCCAGCAACCTTTATTTTTATGCATTTATTTATTGGTATTGTAGGGCTACTGTCATTATTTTTACCACTGCTGCAAGTTGTGGCAGCGCTAGCTACGCCATTTTTAACGGCTGGATTTTATCAAGCTGTACTTACAAAACAGCAAGGTGGAAAAATAATGTTAGCTGATATCCTCAGACCATTTTCGGCTAAGGGAAATCGTTTAGGGTTATTACGTTTAGCACTTTATCAAATGGGGGCGGGTATTTTAATGGCGTTACTTGCTAATGGCTTATTTGCCGATGCAGTGGCTGTTATGAGCCAACCAGGACTTGACCCAAACGTAGCACTTGAACAAATGCTTGAGAGTATTTCGGGCGCGAATGTAATTTTATTTTTTATGGCAATGCTAATTTATTTAACGGCATTTGCGTACGCTGTGCCACTTGTTTATTTTAGTAAAGAAACACGTATTTTAACGGCGCTTAAAAAGTCGTTAATGGTGTTTTATCATAATATTTTGCCACTTGGCGTTTTTGGCCTTATTTGCGCATTATTTATGGCGCTTTCGATGTTCTTATCGTTCTTACCACTGTTGATTTTAATGCCAATTTGCTACATTAGCTTTTTTGTATCTTATCAAGCCATTTTTATGCCTGTTGTACCACCAAGTGACGACATTAATGTTAAGCCACTTAGCAGTGAAACAAGCGGACGTTTTGACGCTTAATGGATGATAAATTAAAGCAAAAACTAAAAAACTATGTACTTTGGTTACTAGGGCGCCAAGAATATTCGCGTCGTGAGTTAACGCTCAAATTACAGCAAAAAGAAGCCACAGAAGAGTTTATTGAAACGTTGCTTGATTGGTGCGAAAAGCACAATTTTATTAACGAGCAGCGATACTGTGAAGGCTTTGTAAGAAAACACATATTTAAATGTCACGGGCTTAAGCGAATACAAAGCGAAGCGATGGGCAAAGGGATTGATCGTTCGCTATTAGGAATAGTAGTTGAAGAGCTTGAAGTAGATTGGTTTGAGCTTGCGCAGGATGCGTACAATAAAAAATATTCGAATACACCGGCCGACCTCGATTACAAAGATAAAGCTAAGCGCGTGCGCTACTTAATGTATCGGGGTTTTAGCTACGATGAAATTAATTTTGCAATGCAAGCACAGTAAATACAGGTGAGACTTTCAAATGCAGCACATGACTACCGCACAAATTAGGCAACAATTTTTAGACTTTTTTGCCAGCAAACAACACCAAGTTGTCCCTTCAAGCTCGCTTATTCCGGGTAACGATGCCACGTTGTTATTTAACAATGCCGGTATGGTGCAATTTAAAGATGTATTTTTAGGCGCAGAAAGCCGCCCTTATACACGTGCGACAAGCTCGCAGCGCTGTGTACGTGCAGGCGGTAAGCATAACGATTTAGAAAACGTAGGCTACACAGCACGCCACCATACATTTTTTGAAATGCTAGGTAACTTCAGCTTCGGTGATTACTTTAAGCAAGACGCGATTAAGTTTGCATGGGAGTTTTTAACTGAGGTAGTAAGCCTACCAAAAGAAAAACTTTTAGTAACTATTTATCACGATGACGAAGAAGCGTTTGAGTACTGGTCAAAAGACATTGGCTTAAGTGAAGATCGTATTATTCGTATTGCGACCTCAGACAACTTTTGGTCAATGGGCGATACTGGTCCGTGTGGTCCGTGTTCTGAAATATTTTATGACCATGGCGAGCATATTTGGGGCGGACCTCCGGGCTCACCCGAGGAAGACGGCGATCGTTTCATCGAAATTTGGAACCTTGTATTTATGCAATACAACCGTCAAAGCGACGGTACTATGTTGCCTCTACCTAAGCAGTCTGTTGATACGGGCATGGGCCTTGAGCGTATTGCTGCTATTTTGCAGGGCGTGCATTCAAACTACGAAATCGATTTATTCCAAGGCTTAATTGCCGCTGCTGCAAGTGTAACTAACGCACAAGATATGGGCGACAAGTCACTACGCGTAGTGGCGGATCATATTCGTTCGTGTGCGTTTTTAATCTCAGACGGTGTTATGCCATCTAACGAAGGCCGTGGTTATGTACTGCGTCGTATTATTCGTCGTGCTGTGCGCCACGGTAATAAGTTAGGCGCACAAGGTTCGTTTTTCTATAAATTAGTTGCGGCGTTAATTGAGCAAATGGGTCAAGCGTATCCTGAGCTTGCTAAGCAACAAGAAATTATCGAAAAAGTATTACGCATTGAAGAAGAACAGTTTGGTAAAACACTTGAGCGTGGCTTAGCTATTTTAGAAGAAAGCTTAAGCGACCTTAAAGGCGATATTATACCGGGCGACTTAGTATTTAAACTTTACGATACGTACGGTTTTCCAGCTGATTTAACGGCCGATGTTGCGCGTGAGCGCCAGATGACGATTGATCATCAAGGCTTTGAAGAGTGTATGGCTGTACAACGCAAAACAGCGCAGCAAGCGGGTAAGTTTGGTGCCGATTATAACGATCAATTAAAATCAGATAAACACACTGACTTTAAAGGTTACGACAGCACACATTATAGCGCGACAGTGGTTGAAATTTTTGCCGGTGGTGAAGCTGTTCAGTTACTAGAAGATGGTCAAAAAGGTATTGTAGTACTAAACCGCACACCGTTTTACGCTGAATCAGGCGGCCAAACGGGCGACACGGGTACTATTACAGTGGCTGGTGGCGAATTTAATGTTACTAATACAACTAAGCTTGGTAATGCATTTGCTCACCACGGTACTGTACAAGGTCGTATTGGTGTTAACGATAAAATTGACGCAACTATTGATAATACGCGCCGCGACAGCATCAAGAAAAACCACACAGCTACGCATATTTTGCACGAAGCACTTCGCCAACTATTAGGTGACCATGTAGGTCAAAAAGGCTCACTTGTTCAACCTGATCGTTTACGTTTTGATTTCTCGCATTTTGAAGCCGTAACTAAAGATGAGCTACGTGAAATTGAGCGCGTAGTTAATGACGAAATTCGTCGTAATTTTGCACTTAATACTGAGCTTATGGCTATTGATGATGCTAAAGCTAAAGGCGCTATGGCGTTGTTTGGCGAAAAGTACGATGACGAAGTACGTGTAGTAACCATTGGTGACTACTCTATTGAGCTTTGTGGTGGTACTCACGTTGAACGCGCAGGCGACATTGGTTTATTCAAAATTGTATCTGAAAGCGGTATTGCCGCAGGCGTACGCCGTATTGAAGCCGTAACCGGTGCAGATGCTGTAGCGTACGTTAGCGAGCAAGAGCAACAACTTAGCGATGTTGCGGCTTTAGTTAAAGGCGATAGTGCATCAGTTCTTGAAAAAGTAACTGCTTTACTTGAGAAGTCAAAAAGCCTTGAAAAGCAAATTGCGCAACTTAACGATAAGTTGGCAAGTGCAGCGGGTGCGTCTTTACTCGATTCGATTGTTGAAATAAACGGTGTTAAGCTACTTGTAGCAAACGTTGAAGGTACTGAATCTAAAGCACTGCGCGGTATGGTTGATGACCTTAAAAACAAAATTGGCTCAGGTGTTATTGCACTAGGTGTTGCCAGTGGCGACAAAGTAAGCCTAATTGCCGGTGTAACGAAAGACCTAACAGGCAAAGTAAAAGCCGGTGAGTTAGTTAATCATATGGCAGGCCAAGTAGGTGGTAAAGGTGGCGGTCGTCCAGATATGGCACAAGCCGGTGGTAGTGAGCCACAAAACCTTGCTACTGCACTGGATAGCGTTACTGCTTGGTTAACTGAGCGTACTTAAGCCTAAGTGGCGCTTATTGTTCAAAAGTTCGGTGGCACTTCGGTCGGCTCAATAGAGCGAATTGAAGCGGTTGCCGACCTTGTTGTAAAAACCAGACAACAAGGACATCAAGTGGTTGTGGTGCTCTCGGCTATGTCGGGAGAAACCAACCGCTTAATTAATCTTGCCAAACAAATAGATACTCGCCCGAGTAGCCGTGAACTCGATGTACTTATTAGCACTGGAGAGCAGGTTTCTGTATCACTGCTCGCTATGGCTATTATAAAACGTGGCCACTCAGCGGTGAGTTTATTAGCCGATCAAGTCAATATATTAACCGATAACATGTTTGGTAAAGCTCGCATTGCAGAGGTTGCTGCTACGCGCTTAAAGCATGAGCTTGAGCATAATCGTATTGCTATTATTGCTGGGTTTCAGGGACGTGATATTGAGGGCAACATTACAACGCTTGGACGCGGTGGCACCGATACATCGGCTGTCGAAATAGCAGCAGCCATAAAAGCCGACGAATGCCAGATCTATACAGACGTTGACGGCGTATATACTACAGATCCTCGTGTCGAGCCCAACGCGCGCAGAATGGGCCAAGTTACATTTGCTGAAATGCTGGAGCTGGCAAGTTTAGGGGCGAAAGTTTTGCATATACGCTCAGTAGAAGCTGCAGGTAGGCACAATGTGCCACTTAGGGTGCTTTCGAGCTTTAATCCCGATGAAGGCACGTTAATAAGTTTTGAGGAGAGCGATATGCCAAACAAGGTGGTATCGGGAATTGCGTTTAATCGCGATGAGTGCTTAATTAAAGTAGAAGACGTTCCAGCAGGTACGCAAAATCTTTCAAAAATATTGAAACTTTTTGCCGATAATGGCATCGAAATAGATATGATTAATCAAGTTAATCATAACTTTGAAAAAATAGACTATGCTTTTACAGTGCACTCGAATGATTACCTGCAAGCACTTGAATTAATCTCTGAGCAACAAGTTCAACTCGGTGCTCAAAATGTAGGCGGGTTAACCACAGTTGCTAAAGTGTCTGCTGTGGGGATGGGTATGAAATCGCATTCTGGTGTCGCTAGTTTATTTTTTGATGCATTAGCACAGGAAAACATTAATGTTGTTTTAGTGTCTACTTCAGAGATTAAAATTTCAGTTTTAATAGATGAAAAGTACCTAGAGTTGGCTGTTCGTGCATTACATAAAGCATTTTTAACAGAAAATGAATAGATTGGTAGTTTTTACTTACTTTTCAGTCTGATTTTCATTAATATGTTTAAGCGGAATCTTATAATTTATATTGGAACATGGGAGCAATAGAATGCTAATACTAACTCGTAGAGTGGGTGAAACCCTAATGATTGGTGACGAAGTAACAGTTACCGTGCTAGGTGTTAAAGGAAATCAAGTTCGAATCGGTGTTAATGCACCAAAAGACGTATCAGTGCATCGTGAAGAGATTTATATGCGCATACAAGCTGAAAAGTCGAACCCAAATCCGGGCAATGCTTAATCAACACGTATAAATAGCTGAGTACTTTACTGGGCTATATTAAAAAACCACTCATTGAGTGGTTTTTTTGCTTATGAAATCGAGTATTTCAGAGCTGAGAATTTGCTTTGAAATATACTGCATACCGCTTTTATTTTGAAGCAGGATACCTTGCTGCGTATCTATTACTGTATTGATGTCTTGCCATGCTAATTGATAGTTTTTGTAATGATTGGCAGATTTAATACCGTCGTCATCGAAGGTAAGTGTTACTTCTGAGCCAGAAGCTCTACTAAGCATTTGTCTGGTTACCCACCAAGGTCTGCGATAGTAAAAAGCGACGCACTCTAGTACACCAAGCATAATCAAAAACGATCCTAAGTAGTGATCATTTAACCCATAAATACCAAATAAACCAAGTGCAACGAGCAACACAAGTAAAAAATACTTAGGTTTTGCGCGTTTACTGTAAGGCAGTGATTCATCAAAGCACTCGTAAAAATAGGGTTTATCGAGTGTGTAGGTCGTTGTAAGTGCCATATTATCTTATTTAAAGTATCATTTTTTTCTATTTTAACAAGCTAACCTCTAAATGAGCAGCTTTATAGTCAGTGATTTTATTGCAGACACAAAAAAACGGCTCAAGAGCCGTTTTTTAGCGGTGCTAAAAGTATTAACAGTTAGTTTCTTCAGCGTTTACGCCTTCTTTAACTTCTTCGCATGCATCTTCTACTTTGTTCTGCACGTCGGTTACTGCTTCGTCAATACGTTCGCCTGCGTCTTCTGCGTGGTTGTCTTCACAACCCATGATGAAAAAACTTGCGAATAGACCAATTAGTGCTGCTTTTAAAGTTGTAGATTTCATAATGTGATTCCTTGTAAGTTTAAATTAAATTTTAGTGTTAGGTTAGTGCTTTATCTACCTGGGAGATTTTCCACGTAGTGCACCTGAAACTAATGAAATCACTAAAAGTACTATAAAGATAAAAAATATAATTTTTGCTATACCAGCTGCGGCACCTGCGATGCCACCAAAACCTAACACTGCAGCGATTAAAGCAATAACTAGAAATGTAATTGTCCAGCGTAACATTGTTTTCTCCTTGGTTTATAAATTTTGCTCGCAATAACTAATGCCAGTTACATGCCAATATTTATTTTTGTTTAATATCATGGGGTTATGGTTTTTGTGCGTTTTTGATTTTTAATTGGTTAGTAACTTTTACGCTTTGTTATGTAACTTATTCACACTACTGAAAATTACTGAAAATTACTGATAAATATTTACTGGATATATTTTATTTGGTAAGACCAATTTGCAATTGTGAGGTTGCTTTATGATTTTTATAATTTTTAATGTCTATTTTTACTAGGTTAAATAGTTAATTAACAACTTATATATAATTTTTAGCTATAGTTGTTATTCACTCTATGTATTGTAGGTCCTGTTTTTATTGGCCTACAGCATGTAAATTAATTGGGTGGTATGTTGTTTTAAGATTAATTGGTTTTACCAATTTACAAGGTGTAGACAAAGTTATTGGTTTTGTTATCATCCAATGAATAAATATTTAATTAAATTGATTTTTTATTTCAATGTAGGTTTCAAGGGGAAATAAATGGATATAGGTGCTCTACTCACAACAGCTGGTAGTTTAATGCTCACCGGTATGGTTGGGGTGTTTGTATTTCTGTCGATATTAATTGGTGCAGTAACGCTTATGTCTAGTTTGGTAACGCGCTTTAGCGAACCAGAGGTAGCATCACCAGCTAAATCGCCATCTTTTAAATCTCAAGGTGTGCCTAATGAGCACATCGCTGCTATTAGTGCTGCCATTGCTCAGTACAAATCAAATAATAAATAAGGGGCACATTCATGGCTAAATTAAAATTAACAGAATTGGTATTACGCGACGCGCACCAATCATTACTCGCAACCCGAATGCGCCTTGACGATATGCTGCCAATTGCTAGTAAATTAGATAATGCAGGTTATTGGTCTATTGAATCGTGGGGTGGTGCTACATTTGATTCGTGTATTCGTTATTTAGGCGAAGACCCATGGGAACGTATTCGTGCACTTAAAAAAGCAATGCCTAATACTAAACAGCAAATGTTATTACGTGGTCAAAACTTATTAGGTTACCGCCATTACGCAGATGACGTGGTTGAAAAATTTGTAGAGCGCGCACATAAAAATGGTGTTGATGTTTTTCGTATTTTTGATGCAATGAACGATGTACGTAACCTTGAAACAGCGATTAAAGCGGCTATAAAAGTAGGCGCACATGCTCAAGGTACTATTTCTTATACTGTAAGCCCTGTACACACGCTTGATATGTGGCTAACGCTAGCTAAGCAATTAGAAGATTTAGGTTGCCACTCAATTTGTATTAAAGATATGGCGGGTTTATTAAAACCATACGACGCTGAAAAACTAATTAAAGCACTTAAAGAAACCGTCTCGGTTCCTATTGCTATGCAGTGCCACGCTACAACTGGTTTAAGTACAGCAACTTATCAAAAGGCGATCGATGCGGGCATTGATATGCTTGATACCGCTATTTCATCTATGAGCATGACTTACGGACATTCAGCAACCGAAACCATTGTGGCAATTGTTGAAGGAACCGAACGTGACACTGAACTTGATTTAAATCACCTAGAAGAAATAGCGGCTTATTTTAGAGACGTACGTAAAAAATATGCGGCATTTGAAGGTAGTTTAAAAGGGGTTGATGGACGTATTTTGCTCGCTCAAGTACCTGGTGGCATGCTTACAAATATGGAAAACCAGCTTAAAGAGCAAGGCGCAGCAGATAAGCTTAATGAGGTTTTACTTGAGATACCGCGCGTACGAGAAGATCTAGGCTTTTTACCATTAGTAACACCCACGTCGCAAATTGTAGGCACTCAAGCGGTACTTAATGTACTAACGGGTGAGCGTTATAAAACAATTACTAAAGAAACTGCGGGCGTATTAAAAGGTGAGTATGGCTTAACACCCGCGCCAATGAATAAAGATCTACAAGAGCGTGTACTTGATGGTGTAGAGGTAATCACCTGTCGTCCTGCTGATAATATTGCGCCTGAGCTTGCAACGCTTGAAGCTGAGTTGTTAAAAGAAGCGCAAGAGCAAGGTTTAACACTGGCTGATGAGCAAATTGATGACGTACTAACTTATGCATTATTCCCACAAGTTGGTTTAAAATTTATTAAAAATCGTAACAACCCAGATGCATTTGAACCAGTGCCTTGTGTTGAAGATAAAAGCAATAAAGCCCCCTCTAAATCTGCTTTAAATAATCACAGCGTAAAGGCCGAGCAATACAGCGTAAAAGTAGACGGTAAAGTTTACGACGTAGTAGTAGCGCAAGGCGGTGAGCTTAAAGAAGTAACCTTAAAAGATTCCGAGCATATGCCCCAGTCTGCGTCGGTTGCCTCGGGCGAGACACTTAACGCACCTTTAGCGGGTAATATTTTTAAGGTTAAAGTAAAAGCGGGGCAAGTGGTAAATGAAGGTGATGTAGTAATCATTATGGAAGCCATGAAAATGGAAACGGAAGTGCGTGCTATGCACACCGGTACTGTTGCTGAAGTACTTGTTTCTGAGGGTGACTCAGTTACAACGGGCGACGCTATGATTGCATTAGCATAAGGAGTAAATAGAGGATGGACGGTATTTTAAACCTCTGGCATGCAACAGGCATCGCTAACTTTACAATCCCATCGCTAATAATGATTGCGGTAGGTTGTTTACTATTATTTTTAGCGATAGTTAAAGGCTTTGAACCATTGCTGTTATTACCTATTGGCTTTGGCGCTATATTAACAAACATACCCGTGGCTGGTTTATCAGACCCTGGTGGACTTTTGTACTACGTATATTATGTAGGTATTGATACGGGGATTTTTCCGCTGTTGATATTTATGGGGGTCGGAGCGCTAACTGATTTTAGTGCACTTATTGCAAACCCTCGTATGCTGTTATTAGGTGCGGCTGCACAGTTTGGTATTTTTGCTACACTGTTTGGCGCGATATTACTAAACTATGTGCCAGGCTTTGAGTTTACCCTACAGGATGCGTCCGCTATTGCTATTATTGGTGGTGCCGATGGCCCTACTGCAATATTTTTAGCATCAAAACTAGCTCCTGATTTACTCGGCGCAATTGCGGTCGCAGCATACTCATACATGGCATTGGTGCCAATTATTCAGCCGCCAATTATGCGAGCATTAACGACACCAGAAGAGCGCAAAATTAAAATGCCAGAGCTGCGTAAAGTATCAAAAAAAGAAAAAATTATTTTTCCGCTTATGGTGCTTAGTTTAACTGCCATGTTTTTACCAGCAGCAATACCGCTAGTGGGGATGTTTTGCTTAGGTAACTTAATGCGTGAGTCAGGGGTTGTTGATAGATTGAGCAACAGTGCGCAAAACGAAATCATCAATGTAACCACTATATTTTTAGGGTTAGCGGTCGGTTCAAAGCTCGCGGCGGATAAGTTTTTAACGGTTGAGACGATTGGTATTTTAGTGCTTGGCGCACTGGCTTTTGCAATTGGTACGGCATCAGGCGTATTTATGGCAAAAGGACTTAACCGCATATCTAAAACACCTATCAACCCATTAATTGGTGCAGCGGGAGTATCTGCAGTACCAATGGCCGCGCGAGTGGTTAATAAAGTTGGCCTTGAAAGTAATCCACATAACTTTTTGCTTATGCATGCAATGGGCCCCAACGTAGCGGGTGTACTTGGTAGTGCAGTTGCTGCGGGTATTTTATTAGCACTTGTTGGCTAATAATTAAAGTGGCAGTTAATAAATGATTTAGCGCAGTTTACTGCGCTTTTTTTTGTTATTAATTTCTCATCGCTTAATGGTTTCTTGTTTAGCGCTTTTTGTTTACAGTGGATACTCTTCGCAATTTTAAGGATAGTCAAAATGCTCCACACTCCTCTGGCAAAATATTTACCGAACGTTAGTAAGCTTGTATTTGGATGTATGGGCTTGGGCGGCGGTTGGAATAAAGACGCAATTACTGACACGCACGTTAAACAAACTCATGAATGTATAGATAACGCTATTGAAGGCGGTATTAACTTTTTTGATCATGCAGATATTTATACTTTTGGTAAAGCTGAACAAGTATTTGGTAAGGTGTTAAGTGAACGGTCAAACCTTAGAGAACACATATATCTGCAATCTAAGTGTGGTATTCGTTTTGAAGATGACTTATGGCCAAAACGCTACGACTTTTCGGCTAACTGGATTGAGCAATCAGTTGAAGCGTCCTTAAAGCGACTAAACACAGAGTATTTAGATGTACTTATGCTGCATCGCCCAGATCCACTCATGGAAGTTGATGAAATTGCCCGTGTATTTAGTTGTTTAAAAGAAAGTGGCAAGGTGCGACACTTTGCAGTATCGAATATGCAGCAGCACCAAATGAATTTTTTGCAGCATGCGCTTGATATGCCCATAGTGGCTAATCAAATTGAAGCGAGCCTACAAAAGCATCAGTTTGTTGATGAGGGCGTTTACACCGGTAACACCGATGGTAAAAATCTCAATTTTACACCTGGGTGTATTGAATATTGCCGCAGCTTTGATATTCAAATACAAAGCTGGGGAAGTCTGTGCCAAGGTCTATATACAGGAAGCGATTTATCAAACGCATCTCAGGCTGATATAAATACGAGTCTTTTAGTTAACAAGCTGGCTGCACTTTATGGTACTTCTGCTGAGGCAATTGTACTTGCGTGGATACTTCGTCATCCAGCATCGATTCAGCCCATTATTGGGACAACTAATGCTAAGCGAATTCAAGCTTCTTGTGATGCTGTAAACGTAGAATTAACCCGAGAGCATTGGTACGCGCTTTATGTCAGTGCTAAAGGCAATGAATTACCGTAAATAAGGTTTAACTATGAACATATTTGTTATTTTAATTTGTTTATTTGTCGCCTTAGCAGTGCTGATCCCATTACTTGAAAAATACCAAAGTAAAATGGGACTCGAAGGCGCAACTAAGTACAGCAAATATATATGGCCGTTAGTGATGGTATCTTTGGTTATTCAGCTTATTTATGTATTAGTGTATTAATGGTTTATAGCGTATACAAAAAAACCTTTGCAGGTTAACCCTGCAAAGGCTTTTTTAATACTTATAAATAAACTTTATTTAAGTGCTAATTGTAGCTCGCGATTGCGCTCAAGTTGGGCAATAAAGCTATCTGCAATAGGTTTAAATTTAGCAAGTTCTGAGCGCGGTAATGGCTCAGATTTAGGTAGTTTTACCGTTTTAGGGTTACGATGAACGCCATTGACTAAAAACTCATAATGCAAATGCGCGCCAGTAACACGACCAGTAGACCCTACAGTACCAATTTTTTGACCCTGTTTAACTTTTTGGCCCGTTTTAACTAGTTTTTTATTTAAGTGTAAGTACTTAGTTACGTATTGTGTACCGTGGCTAATAAATACGTAGTTGCCATTGTATTTGCTGTAACCCGCTTTAATTACTTTACCGTTACCAGATGCAACGACCGGTGTACCGGTGCGTGCTGCAAAGTCGATACCACGGTGAGCTTTAACTTTTCCTGTTACTGGGTGTAAGCGGCGAGGGTTAAAGCTCGAACTAATATATTTAAAGCTGACAGGTGCACGTAAAAATGCTTTTTTCATACTACGCCCTTCAGGCGTATAAAAACTTCCATCGGTGTGACGAATAGCAGAAAAACGTTGGCCTTGATTAATAAATTCAGCTGCAATAATTTTACCAGTGCCAATAAATTCACCATCTACGTAATGAGACTCGTAAATTAAACCAAACTGATCGTTTTTGCGAATGTCGTTTGCAAAATCAACATCCCAGCCAAATATATCAGCAAAGTTCATTATTTGGCGTTCACTTAAACCTGCTGCAATGGCAGAGGTCCAAAAGTTGTTAGCTATTTCGCCACCAGCCGTTTTTGTCAGAGTTTCAATTTCTTTACTATCGATGGCTGTATCGTAGTTACCTTCATCATTTAGAGTAATAAATAATGTGTCGGTTTTAGAAATAACATAGCGTAATTGAGCGAGCTCGCCATCTGCTGACGTTGCAAAACTTAATACTTCTCCTGGGTGGATTTTAGTAAGCTTTCGCGTTTCGGCATTAGTATTAACAAGCTTGTAGAGCGTTTGAGCTGAAAAGCCTGCGCGTTTAAATATGATTGCTAAGTTGTCACCATTTTTAACTTGGTGATCGACTAGATTATACTCAGGTAGTTTTTCTGCGGCGTGCTCTGAATTTAACTCTGTTAGTTTTTCTTTGCTATCAACTTTAACGAGTAATTCATAACGCTTACCAATTTCTAGTGCGTTTGCACTGTTGTCTTTGGAAGCGGTTGCTTTTTCGGATGGAAGAAAGGTCAAGCCGATGATCGCAGAAACTAGGCCTAAGATAAGCAATTTGTGTTTTTTGGGGAGCGTGTTAACCACGTGAACCATAAAGTGCCTTTTCCTGCTGTCAAGATAATAAATACATAATATTGCAGGATATACCTAATAATGTACGAATACCAGTGTTTTGTAGATTTAAACTGGCGGCAAATTGCGCTAAAATCGGGCTTTTAAAACCTTTTTTAACTGCGTAACAAATTAAGACGGCTTTGTTTTTATTTAGTTGCATGAATCGATCAAAAAGTTGTTTAAATTGATTAAAAATTTGTTATGTTAGCTACACATATAGATTCGGTTTAAAGCTTATTAAACCGAGATTGCGCAAGTAACTAGTCGCCCCCTTCGTCGGCAGAATTTTGGAGTAATACAAAGTGGATTTACAAACCGCTCTAGCAGAGATAAAACGCGGTGCAGAAGAAATATTAATTGAAGACGAATTAGTTGAAAAACTTAAGTCGGGCAAAAAGTTAAAAATTAAGGCTGGCTTTGATCCAACAGCACCTGATTTACACCTAGGCCACACTGTACTAATTAATAAAATGAAGACTTTTCAAGACTTAGGCCATGAGGTTATTTTCTTAATTGGTGATTTTACCGGCATGATTGGTGATCCAACGGGTAAAAACGTAACGCGTAAACCACTTACTCGTGAAGACGTACTTGCTAATGCTGAGACGTATAAAGAACAAGTGTTTAAAATTCTTGATCCTGCAAAAACAACGGTTGCATTTAATTCTACTTGGATGGAAAAGCTAGGTGCCGCAGGTATGATTAAATTAGCTGCAAACCAAACCGTTGCGCGTATGCTAGAGCGTGATGATTTTAAAAAGCGTTATGGTAGTGGTCAGCCGATTGCAATACATGAATTTTTATACCCTTTAGTGCAAGGTTGGGATTCTGTTGCGCTTGAATCAGACGTAGAACTTGGTGGTACCGATCAGCGCTTTAACTTATTAATGGGCCGCGAGCTTCAAAAAGTTGAAGGTCAAAAACCACAAACAGTACTTATGATGCCATTGCTGGAAGGCACTGATGGCGTTCAAAAAATGTCTAAATCGCTTGGCAATTACATTGGCATTACTGATGCGCCAAATGATATGTTTGGTAAAATAATGTCAATTAGTGACGTGCTAATGTGGCGTTACTACGATTTGTTAAGTGCGCTTTCTATAGACGAAATTGCAGCTCAAAAAGAACGTGTTGAGCAGGGAACTAACCCACGCGATATCAAAATTGAACTGGCAAAAGAGTTAATAACTCGCTTTCATAGTGCGGCTGATGCGCAAGCAGCCCATGACGATTTTATTCAGCGTTTTCAGAAAAAAGCGCTACCAGATGAAATCCTTGATATGACTGTAACAACTGAAGATGACACTATTTTGATTGCTAATTTACTTAAAGAAGCAAACTTAGTAGCAAGTACTTCAGAAGCAATGCGGATGATTAAGCAAGGTGCGGTTAAACTCAATGGTGAAGAGAAAATCACTGATACTAAACTTGAAATAGCAAAGGGTACAACGGCTATTTATCAAGTAGGTAAGCGCAAGTTTGCAAACATTACGGTTGCTTAAGCACAGTTTAAAAACTAAAGAACCAGCTTAGGCTGGTTTTTTTGTATTTGTACTTTTAGTCTAGACAAGTAATTATACCAAACTGCATAAATCTTTGATCAATTTAACGAATTAAATTGCACTATAACGTCGTTAAAAATTTTTATTTAGAACAACTAGATACAAAAATTTTTGCCTAGTTCTAGCGTAATTTTCTTAACGTTAAATAGACCCCACATATAAGCAGATTGGTATTAAATTATTTTTAATACTTCAACAGCCACAATTACTAACAACCAAAATGCACGAATTTGGTTTAACCTATTAATTATAGTCGGCACATCATCTGCAA
The DNA here is from genome assembly GCF_005886635.1 of Pseudoalteromonas sp. S558. Classification (NCBI taxonomy): domain Bacteria; kingdom Pseudomonadati; phylum Pseudomonadota; class Gammaproteobacteria; order Alteromonadales; family Pseudoalteromonadaceae; genus Pseudoalteromonas; species Pseudoalteromonas sp. S558. The sequence continues at coordinate 22,371 of NZ_PNDU01000023.1, forward strand.
CAGGAAGTCTGTCAGTACCAATACGCATTTTATTAAATCGTTTGCCAAAATATATCGCAGGTCCCCCTAATTGTATTCCCAGCGAGGCAGAAAAAGCACTTAGCAGCCAACCGGTATTTGTTTGATAAAAGTGCCTGCCGTAATGCTTTATATAATGTACTGCGAGTTTACTTTCATTACTGATAATCACCGTGAATGCAAGTAAACGTATAGGAATAAACTCTATAGCAAAGAGAATCAATTTAAGTGGTGCTAAAAAAGGACTGTTGGGAGTTATTTCAGAACGCCATGCATATTGAATCAAAGTTAATAATCGATAGGCGAGCACAGCTATTGGGCCAAGTACTAAAAATATAAATATAACAACAAAGTAATAACGAGCGCTGCGTAATATTAAGCTCTCTATGAGTGCTTTAATAATTCCAGGGGCAGAGAGTTGGCTCACATCACGGGCCAGTAGCGGCTTTAAAAGTTCGCGAGCAGCAGATTTTTGGTTTTGTTTAGTTAATTTTGCAATGCGAATCGCTTTTTTTTCTACGCCTTTGCTTTCTAGGCAGAGGTATAAAATAAGCCCTGCGAGTAGCTCAGGGTAAAAAGCAAACTCTAATATTAGTACAACAATAATGAGTACAATACTTAAAATAAGCGTGCTAGCTAGCATTGCGGCCAAGTATTGATAGTTATCAGGTTCTTTAGGTTTATAAGTACGCTTTCCAATTGCGCGAAAAATAGCGACTAAGGCTGTACTTGGATGATACCAACTAACTAAAGGAATAAAGCGCTCAGCAAGGAGCGCTATAATAAAGGCAATAAAGTCCAAATGGTTTTGAACAATATTGCTAAGCATTTAAAGCTTAACAGCGGTTAGTTTTTCTAGAAGTGCAACAACCATTTTAGATGAATTGATTGATGCGGTTTCTAGGTATTCTTCAAACGACTGCGGAGATTCTTTGCCGGCAATATCTGACATCGAACGGATAACCACAAACGGGGTGCTCAGTGCAAAACACGTCTGCGCTATTGAAGCGCCTTCCATTTCAACAGCAAGCATTGTAGGAAAGTCATTACGTGCTTTATCAATACGTACAGGGTCACACATAAATGTATCACCAGTACAAATTAGACCTACTAAGGTTTTAACATCACTAATTTGTGTAATTGTTTGCTGCGCAGCTTCAACCAATTTAGGGTGAGCTGTAAAGCCTGCTGGCATTTGTGGTACTTGGCCAATCTCATAACCAAAAGCAGTTACATCTACATCGTGATGACGCACTTCTGATGAAATTACTACATCGCCAACGCTAAGTGATGGATCAAAACCACCTGCAGAACCCGTATTGATAACACAATCAGGTTTAAAGTTATCAATAAGTAAGGTAGTTGCAATAGTTGAGGCTACCTTTCCAATACCAGATTGAACGAGTGTGACTGTATTACCAGCCAATTCGCCAGTATAAAAAGTGAAACCTGCTTTAGTCAAAATTTGTGGATTTTGCATGGCTTCACGCAAAATTTTAACTTCTGGCTCCATTGCGCCAATAATACCAACGTTCATAGTTTTAAATTCCTGAGTTTGAATAAATTTATTATACGTGAAGTTAGTTATAAAAAACAAAAAAGCGAGCAGTTTTAAACAGCTCGCTTTTTTATGTATTAATGCCCGATTTAAATTTCAGCTAATGCAGTAGAATGAGCTTTAGCTTGCGATGGTGATAGCACCGCTGGTTTGCTGACGCGGTTACGAACAGGACGCTGCGTTTGTGAAGAGCCAAGCTTACCAAGCTTAAACATAATGGCATCGCGCACTTCTGAAGGGCGATACCCTGATTTTACTTTCATACGAATATGTGGAATGCCGGCAGCTTCTAATGCCCCATTAACAAACCAATCTCGCTGTGCTTTATGACCGTCTTTATTCGCGTTGTTTACGAGATCAACGGCAGCCACTATGGTCATTTTTTCTTTATCTATTAATACAAAATCAAGCTGTTTGTTTTTTGCCTTAGCAATTGCTGCTCGTTTAGATTTAACAGATAAACCTTCTTTGCAGTCAATCACATCGATTAGCTTAACGCGGCTAACTATTTTGTATTGGTCGCCAACAGCACGTTCAAGTAAATTTAAAAACGCACTTTCTACTTGCGTAAATACACTTTGCTTACGCGTAAAAGGATAAGGGTTTCCGCCATCATCATTAAACTTTGACACAAAGATTGATGCGCCTATCACTAATACTAAAATTGATAATAAAGCGAACTCCATACGGTAACTCCACAACAACAAATTGACACTAATTTTATATAGCAATTTATGTGCCTAAATAGTGCCAGTTAAGAATTTACCGCCGTATCTTATTTATATGTAATTGAATTTACGCTTTGTATCCGTTTTCAATTCCTTTCACTGCTATCGCGACGGCATCGTGAGCATGTAATGATTCGTAATGATTGATTTGCAACCAATAATCGGCATGGTTGCTTGCTTCAAGACTCGCTTTTATTTTGCGAGCTGCGTCTTCACAAAACATCAGGTTTTGACCATTTAGGCGAGCAAATTCCTGTTCGTCTTCTCGCTTTACAGCAGCCTGAACAGGTGTTTTTAGCTCATTTTCAAGAGTATTAATTAAGTTTACAACATCAAACTCGTTAATATCACGGTTGAGTTTAACCTTTACATTAGCAATTGAACGCTGAGAATGAGGTGTTGCAACAATACCTTGCGTAGTACCAAGCCATTCGTGAACATCTTTTTGACTTAATGTATCTTGATTGAATTTTTCGTTAAATGCATTTTGTATAAGCTGACGCGCGAGAGCTGCCGAGCATGGGCAAGTTGATGAGTAGGTAACATCGACGGTTAACTCATAGCTAATTATATTGTGCTCAATAGTACTGGTTAATGTTAATGGATAGCTCTTCCAGCCGACTTTACCACTCAATAGTGATTTTCGACGCAGTGGTAATTCAAATTTAAATTCTATTTGCGCTTTGTCACTGAGATTTTCATGGCTACTAATAAAGGTATTGAGTGTGTTAGCTAACGTCTGCGGATTAACTTGTTGCTCGGTTGAAAGTACATCGAGTGCTAAATATAAGCGCGACATATGAATGCCTTTAGCATCTTCTTTATGCAAGTTTACAAATGCGCGGGCTTTCGCATTAACGGTAACAGGAGCAAGGTCGCGCGATTCAAAAATAAATGGCAGCTCAATTTCAGCCATGCCAACCCAGTCTAACTTACCGGTTTGTAAGGCGGGAGCCGTGTCGGCTATGTCGGGCATGTTAGTTTGCATGGTATGTTACTCGTTATTAGCAATGATAAAGCGACGTATTTTACATGAAATAACCACTGGCTGAAACGAAGACTTTTAACTGTCGCTATCTTCAAAGGTGAATTTTTTCTATTTTTGTCGCACAACATGAAAATAGCGAATAGAAAAATGCTAAAATCGGCGAAAATAATATGTTTAGTATTTTGTTCTGCTCTATTTATATTTAAGCACACAGCTAAGAGATAAACTTAACTATGACCGATTACTCTTTGAGCCCTTGGGTTCGAATTCTTTCTAGCCTGATAACTCGATTTGGTGAGTTTAAAGCGGCCGTTGCTTGCTATACGCTATTTCTGACAGCGTCGCTTATTTTATCAAGCATGTTTTATTATGTGGCTGTAGGGGAAATTCACCTTGTTGATATTTTAGCCGTCATCTTTTTTACCGCAGTGGTTTCTCCGTTAGTCATCAGTGTATTATTAAATTCAATTCGTCAATTAGATGCTTCGTATGCTTATCTTGATAGTGCTACTAAGCAGGAAAAACTATTAAACCAAACACTCAAAGATAACATTAGTCGATTAAATGTTGAGATCGACGAACGTAAAATGGCGTTTCATGCTAAACACCGTGCAATTGAAGAGCTTCGTAAAGAGATAGCAGAGCGTAAAAAAACGCAGCAAGAGCTTGCGCAGCAAGGTATGTTATTACGCTCAATTGTTGATTCGTCCCCTGATTTATTTTATTACCGTGATAATAATGGCGTATTTGCGGGTTGTAATAAAATGTTTGAAGAGGTGATGGGTAAAACGAGTGCTGAGCTTATTGGTAAAACGGCAGAGCAAACGTTTCCAAGTGAGTTTTTGTCTGAAGTACTAGAAACAGATAAGCAGGTAGAGCAAACCCATCAAGCGATAACAATTGATGTTGGCTACGATGTTGAAGGTGAAAAACGTTGGTTTGAGTTGCGTAAACTTCCTTTCATTAATGACGAAGGTGATTATATTGGCTTACTTGGCTTTGGCCGTGATATTACGAGCCGTAAAGAGGCCGCTCAAGCACTCGAAACCGCCTATAAAGATAAAGGGAAATTTATTGCCACCCTCAGCCACGAATTGCGGACACCGCTAAATGGTATTGTAGGGTTAACGCGTATGCTGCTTGATACCGATCTAGATAAACAACAGCGTAGCTGGAGTAATACTATTTTTTCGAGCGCTGAAACGCTAGGTAATATTTTTAACGATATTATAGATCTAGACAAAATAGACAGAGAGCAGCTTGATATAGCAACTAATCCTATTAATGTCTCTGACTTTATAAACGATGTTGTTAATTTTGCGGGACTTATTGCTGAGCAAAAAGATCTTGAATTTAATATTGAGCGCAGCGGTATGCTTGATATATATGCATTGCTCGATCCTACTCGTTTGCGTCAAGTCGTTTGGAATCTAATAAATAATGCAGTTAAGTTTACTCAAAGCGGTGAAGTTAAACTTGAATGTGTGCGTGAGAATCGTATTGAAGGCCCTTGGCTAATAATGAAAATATCAGATACAGGCCAAGGTATTCCACCAGAGCAGCTACCGCGTATATTTGATATGTATTATAAAGCACCTGATTTAAAAGGGACTAATGCCATTGGCTCTGGAATAGGCTTGTCGGTTACCAAAGCGCTGGTTAGTGCAATGAGAGGTGTGATCACCGTTGAAAGTAGCGAAGGTGAGGGCAGCTGCTTTACAGTCCAAATTCCACTCAATCTATGTATAGCACCAACAGAGCAAAGTTATGTTGGCCGTGGACTCTATATTTTATTGGTAGAAGATGTGCCGCTTAATGCTGAAATTGCAACTAACTTATTAGAGCAGCGAGGTCATGAAGTACTGTGGGCCGAAACGGGCGAAGACGCTTTGTCTTTTGTCGAAACTGAAGATGATTTAGATTTAGTCTTACTCGACATGCAATTGCCTGATATAAATGGCGATGAAGTAGCGAGGCAGATAAGAGCAGATAGCCATTTTGATAAATTACCAATAGTGGCACTGACGGCTAATGTAAGAAGTGCAGAAGAAGAGCTTAAAGGTATATCTATACAAGGTGCGCTCGCAAAACCTATTAATACTGTAAAGCTTGATAAAATGCTGGCTGATTTATTTGATATAAAGCAAATTGAGAGTAGTACACCACAATTAAAAGTAAGTGATGAGGCTCTTATTGGTATTAATGCGCATTTACTCGATGCTGAAACAATTGAAGACTTTGTTAACTCTATGGGCTTAGTTGTATTTAGGCGCAGTAGTCAGTTATTTGAAAAACTTAATCCACAGTATCAGCAAGAGCTACTGACTTCATTAAATGCAGGTGATAGAGAAGAATACAAATCTGTAGCGCACAAGCTCAAAGGAGCGGCAGGTTCGGTTGGCTTAAATGATGTGCAATTACATGCAAAAGTCATGGAGCATGGTGCTACAGAGGAAACTGATGGTGTATTAAAAGAGTGGTTGAATGTATTAGCAGATAAAATAAATGAAGGGCAACAAGCCCTTCATTTATTTTTACAACAATTAGAATAACAGTGAATTATTTTAATTAGCTGTCGATTTTACCTATAAAGCGATAACCTTCACCGTGGATGGTGCTAATTAGCTCCGACGTTGAGTTGTCGCTTTCAAAATGCTTACGAATACGACGGATAGTAACGTCAACAGTTCGGTCATTTGCGCGAAGTTCACGACCAGTCATATGTTTGATTAATTGCTCACGGCTAAAAATACGACCTGGAGAATCAAGCATCAAGCGCAATGCTCTATATTCACCTTTAGGTAAACGTTTAGCATCACCACTTGGAGAAGTAAGGCAACGGCTATTCTCATCAAGTTCCCAGCCATTAAACGTAATAACACCATTTGTTTCTAGTGTTGATTCTTCACCGCCTAGAGCTGTTCGAGTAATTAAATTACGAGCTCGAATAGTCAATTCACGTGGGTTGAATGGTTTGGTGATGTAATCATCTGCACCAATTTCAAGACCTAAAATGCGGTCAACGTCGTTATCACGGCCAGTTAAGAAAATAAGGCCTACTTTACGCTTTTGGCGTAATTCACGGGCTAATATAAGGCCGTTTTTACCTGGAAGATTGATGTCCATAACTACAAGATTGACGTCATCATTATTTGTAAGCTTGTCATGCATATCATCGCCATCAATGGCTTCAATAACTTTGTAACCTTCAGCTTCAAATAAACTAACGAGGTTTAGTCGAGTTACGTCTTCATCCTCTACGATTAGAATGACTGGCGTTTGCATTATTTATTAACCTTTTTGGATTGTTTTACGTACAAAAAAACCGATCTTATTTTATAAAAATCAATTGCTAGAGATTATAGAATCTTATCTAATTGTTAACAAGTAAAAACAATTTGGATAAAAATAAAACAGTAGAGGGATCCAAAGTCTACCTAAAAAGGGCTATGCAAAAACTACTGTTTAATCGATATATTAGCGGATGCAGCTGTTTGAATTATAAGCGTCGAAGCGATTTTCTCTAAAAGTTGATACATCCATCAACGGTATAAAGATATTTAAAATTATCAGACTAATTCAAAGCGAAATTATATCATTTTCTAACCTTTCATCAATGTATGTGATATCACAAATACGATAAAGTTCATAAAGTATTTTGTATTAATTATTTAATGAAATTAAATAGTTTTTCACTATACACCACATGCCTCTTAAATGAGGCCATAAAGTCGTAATTCAAGTACAAACCTTAAGTTTATGCACTTTTAGTAATATTTATTTTAGGGTATTGTAATTATAAATCGGGTTCCCTGTTTTTCTTCTAAATCAAATAGAATTCTACCGCCTAACGCTTGAGTTACTAAATTGTAAACTAAGTGCATGCCAAGCCCACTCGCGCCTTGCCCTCTTTTTGATGTTACAAAGGGATCAAAAATTCGATGTTGAATTGTTTTATCAACACCTTGGCCATTATCGCTGTAGGTTATAATTATATGCTCTTGTGCTTGTTCAATATCAATAACTATTTTATTATTTTCAATGCCTACAAACCCATGAATAATTGAATTGAGTAGTAGCTGCTGAAATATTTGCTGTAAGGGCTCTGGTTTGCTTTGGACAATTAAGTCAGTGGGGCAGTTAATTGTAATTGTAGGTTTTTTTACAATCAGCTCGGAATGTATTGATATTAATATATCGCTAATAAGTTTATGAATATTAATATGTATTTTAGCACCGTCATCTTGAATAACCGCTACTTTTTTGAAGTTGGAAATTAAATCGGCGACGCGATTTAAACTACGATAAATTAAATCTAAATTTTCGATGCCTTCATCTATAAAGCGCTTCAATTGATTGGAGGTTAGTTTTTTCTCATCAAAACTAATTCGAACATCAGCGAGTTTATCACGTAATAAAGTTGAACTTGTGATCCCAAGCCCTATAGGCGTGTTAACTTCGTGAGCTACCCCTGCAACCATTTGTCCGAGGGAAGCCATTTTTTCATTTTCAACAATTTGCGTCTGATACTGATGCATTCGCTCTAATGTTGCGAGCAATTCTTGATTGGCTTCTCTGAGTGCAATTGTTCGTTGATTTACTTTTCCCTCAAGGCTCTGATTAAGTTGTTTTATTTCTTCTTTATCTTTTTCATGTCGCTTTAGCTGTCGTTGAGTTCTGGTTAGCATAATATTTAAGCTATTAGAAAGTGCAGTAATTTCTTTCACGTTTGTTGCAGGTGCACGGGCATCGTAGTTATGATTTTTAGATACATCCTGCAAAAGCATACTCAGCTGCTCAATAGGTTTAGCAATTCGTTTTTGTACCTTAATAGCGATGAAATAAACAACAACGAGTATTAATAAGGTCAATAATATATCAATAAAGATTTTTTGTTTTATATAGTCATCTAAACTTTCAAGGCTGCCGCGCATATAAACATAGCCAACGAGTTCTTTATTATTATAAATAGGGCGTATAAGTTCAATGTGATCATTTACTATATTGGGCGTTTTTAATTCATTTATACTGTCTATTTTAAGCGGTACAGGTGGTGTTTTTTTTGCATTAAAGCTGATAAAAAATGCAGGTTGCTGTGATTTTTTTTCAATAGAATAAATATGAATGTTTTTTATTAGTGGAATTTTATCAAACGACTTCAATCGTTTTTCTTCTGTTTGTCGATCATCATTGATGACTGAGTTACTAGCATCAAAAGCCACAATTTCAGAGAGGATAACAAGTTTACTAATAATTAATTGTTTCTGTTCTTTTACGCTTAAATAAGTGGAAATAGAGATAGATAACGATAAACAAATAGCGGTTATCAGCATGATTAAATTTATTAATGCTTTGCGGATACTGCTTTGATGTACTTTTTTAGGCATTATGTCATCGTCGACTGAGTTAATTGTACTGATTGAAATTTAAGTTTAGCAAAGGCGAAGGGAAATGGAGGAAAAAATTAAACATTATATCTATTCGTAAGTAGGGTTGAGCACAAAATCACCCAACCCATATAAATATCTAGCTACTGTATACTGCAAATTTGTTGCTTTTGAACACGGTTTGATAATTATCAAATTGCGTTTCAAGAATCGGAGTATATTTTAAAAAGCTGTTTGCCACTATATTCAATTTACCCGTCTTAGTTAGATGTTGCTTGGCGTTTGATAAAAAAGCTTCAGCGACTGTGTAATCAGTAGATATGCCTGTATGAAATGGCGGGTTGCTAATGATTAGGTCAAATTTACCCGTAATGCTGTTAAGGCCATCGCTTAATAAAGCTTCGCCTTTAATGCTATTAAGCTTTAGAGTTTGCTCAGTTGCATAGGTAGCCAACGCACTTACATCACTACATGTAAAATCTAGAGCTGGATTTTTTAAGCCTAAAAATGTAGCTATTAAGCCCGCACCACAACCAAAGTCCAGCACTTTACCTTGCTTAATGGTTGGCGCGTTTTCAAGTAGTACCTTTGTACCAATATCTAAACCGCCGTGATTAAATACACCCGGTACGCTAATTGCTGTAAATTCTGTATCCGCGACAGTGACTAAAAACTGTTTATGGTATTGAGTTATATCAAAACGAAGGTGTTGTTTAATTTCAGAAAAAGAATAAAGAACACAATGTTTTGCAGAATCAATTTTATTACTATAAACAGTTTTACCTGCCAATTGTTTTTCAATTGACTTAACGCCGCTTTTGTTTTCGCCTACAACTAACAGTTTGGCGTCAGTTGTAATAACTGCGCGAATGTTATCGAGCGTCATTAATAGTTCAGGTTTTGATTTGGGGTAGTAAAGAATTACTAAGTCGTAGCTGTGGCCTGAAATTGTATGATCAATGAAAATATCAACATCTTTCGTATTTTTAGCAAATTCGCCATTGGCATGATTATAGCTAAATGCAGTTATTTTACTTTGCGGATTAAGTTTTTTAAGTTCAGTTAAAAAGCCATCCTGAGCAAAGTTGACCACCAAGATAGATTTACCCGTTAGTTCCTCGCTATTTCGAAGTAACAGTAAACTAGGGTTGGTTAATACGCTCATAAATGGCTTTGCCTTACATATGTTTAGTTTTATTAGAGTTAAAAAGAGTCTTTAAAGTTATTAATTACTTAGTGCGCTCAAACATTAAATCCCATACGCCATGTCCTAAGCGATGACCACGTTGTTCAAACTTAGTTAACGGGCGCAAATCTGGGCGTGGAACGTAATCGTTCGTCTCTGACTGATTTTTAAAGCCAGGAGCCACTTTCATAACCTCAAGCATATGTTCAGCGTAGTTTTCCCAATCTGTGGCCATATGAAAAACGCCGCCCACTTTTAGTTGAGTTCTTAATTTTTCAACAAACTCAGCTTGCACAATACGACGTTTATGATGGCGCTTTTTATGCCAAGGATCTGGGAAAAACAATTGCAGTGTTGTCAGGCTTTCATCTGCAATACAATCTGCAAGTACTTCAATTGCATCATGTTCAAAAATACGTAAATTTGTAATACCCGCTTCATCAGCGTCCATTAAGCATGCGCCAACGCCAGGGCGATGTACTTCAATACCTATAAAATTTAGATGCGGCGCATTTTTTGCCATCTCTACAAGCGATTTGCCCATACCAAAACCAATTTCAAGCACTACATCATTATTATTACCAAAAACTTCGCTTAAATTAAGCATGCCGTTTTTATGCTCTAAGCCCATAGTTGGCCAGCATTTTTCAATTGCTGCGGCTTGACCTTTGGTTAATCGACCTTCGCGTTTTACAAAACTGCGAATAGTGCGGATGTATTTACCTTCTTGCTTAGCTTGCTCAAGATTACTGTTGCTTGATTCACTCATATTATTGGCCTGACAAAAACAATGTGTATAAAAATGGTTGCGTATTATCCCTGACCAAGCCGCCAATCACAAGTATTAGCTTATTTTACACCCCCTATAGCTTGATCTTTTTAATAACTGCAATAGACTGAGCCGCCATTGAGCACGAGTGAAAGTTATAATATGTTAGATCTAAATAAAGAACAGTCTCATTGGTTTTCAAACCAAGTGGTTGATTGGTATCACCTTCATGGTCGTAAAACGCTTCCGTGGCAGTTAGGCAAGACACCCTATAAAGTATGGGTGTCTGAGGTAATGCTTCAGCAGACCCAAGTTGTTACTGTTATTCCTTACTTTGAAAGATTTATGGAGAGCTTTCCAAATATTATTGCTTTGGCAAATGCTGATGAAGATCACGTATTGCATCATTGGACGGGCTTAGGTTATTACGCCCGCGCTCGTAACCTTCATAAAACAGCTAAAATAGTACGCGATAAGTACAACGGAGAGTTTCCTCAAACACTTGAAGAGGTTATTGCATTACCAGGGATAGGGCGCTCCACAGCGGGAGCTGTACTGTCGTTGTCGCTTGGCCAGCATCATCCAATTTTAGATGGCAATGTTAAACGAGTATTGGCGCGTTATTTTATGATTGAAGGCTGGTATGGTGTAAAAAAAGTAGAGAATCAGCTTTGGCATTTATCAGAGCAATTAACACCTGAAAACAATGTGACAGAGTTTAATCAAGCGATGATGGATTTAGGGTCAAGTTTATGCTCTCGAAGTCGTTTTGATTGCCAAGCGTGTCCATTGAATAGCCACTGCGGCGCTTTCAATGCTGGCAAAGTAAAAGAGTTTCCTCATTCAAAACCTAAAAAAGCAAGCCCTAAAAAAAGCTGTCATCAGTTAATTATAAAATGTGATGATAAAGTTTTAATGGAGAAAAGGCCTAGTTCGGGTATTTGGGGTGGTCTTTTTGGCTTTTTTGAATTTAACGAGCGTCAAGATTTAGAGGCATTTTTAGCTCAACAGGGATTTAAAATGGAGTTAGAGTCGCTTGATCCATTTGTGCATGTGTTCTCACATTTTGAATTGACGATAAATCCACATGTGCTCAATATTGATAGTATTTTAGATGTCGTAAACGACAGGCAATTAGTCTGGTACCCATTAGATCAATCTGTAGAGGTAGGTTTGGCTGCCCCAACTAAAAAGTTGGTTAAACAAATCGCACCAATAGGTTAAACTGTTAGCATTTAGCGCTAAAGAGAATTAATTATGGCACGTACAGTATTTTGTCAAAAGTTACAAAAAGAAGCTGAAGGCCTTGGGTTTCAGTTATATCCAGGTGAAATTGGCGAAAAGATTTTTAATAACATTTCTAAAGAAGCTTTTGCGCAATGGCAGCATAAACAAACAATGTTGATCAATGAAAAGCATCTTAATATGATGGATCCAGAGCATCGTACTTTTTTAGAAGAGCAAATGGTTGGCTTTTTATTTGAAGGCAAAGATGTAGAAATTGAAGGCTATCGACCGCCAGAAAAGTAACGTATTCAAATTTTAAAAAAAGGGCTATTTAGCCCTTTTTTATAGCTTATAAAACTTAATCGATTAATTCATCTTCTTGCTCGGAAGTTTTAATTTGTTCTTTTAAAAATTGAGCTGCTTTGGAGTATTCAATCTCTAGCTGATCCCTTAAACCAATGAGCTCATCAACGGTTAGCTCACCCGCTTTACATTTATCTTCAAACGTAGTTGTTAGATCTGCAACCATTTCTGCTCCAATGGTTTTTGAGATTGATTTTAGCTGATGACAACTTCCAATTATTTCATTTAAATCATTCATCATAACGCCTGAGTTGATTGACTTGATCAAACTTTGACTTTGATCTAAATACATTTTGAAAAAGCGTATTTGCTTAGCTTTATCACCATTTATGTATTTTTCGACGGCTTCCATGTCTATTGGCAATGCTATATTTTGATGAATAATCTCATTTTTACTTTGGTTTTGTTTATCACTCCAACGGCTTAGTGTGTCTTCCAGCGCATTTAGTTCTATTGGTTTAGTGATGAAATCGTTGATGCCAACGGCTAAACAGCGTTCTTTTTCGCCTTTTAAAGCATTTGCTGTAACGGCAATAATATAAGGTTGTGCGTCTATTGCTTCTAGTAATTCAGCTTCGCCTCGAATTTTTTCGACCATATCGTAACCAGACATTTTAGGCATATGTAAATCTGTTAAAATAAGTGAGTAGTTACTTTTACGCCACATATTAAGGCCTTCTTCACCATCATTAGCAACCTCAACGCCGTATCCCAATATGTGTAATTGATCAGTTAAAACTTGCTGGTTAAGTAAGTTATCTTCAACAAGCAGTATTAATTTATTCGCTTGACGTGCTTGTTCAACGTTTAGCTGGCTCTTAAGTGTTTTAGTTTTTTTGATTTTTTTCGGTTTATGTAGACCCGCTGCCACAAGCACAGAGAGCATAAAGTTTGACTTACATAATGGTGATGCATTGATGTAAAAAATATTGTTGTGGTTAATCGCTGCTTCGTCTAGTTTACTTAGCACGACGACTTGCTGGTTATTGTCCTCTAGAGAGTAAAGTAGGCGTCTTAATAAAGCATTAATACTATCCATATTATCAATACCATCAACGACCCAAATTACATCTCTAACATCGAGTTGGGTTTCAATGTCTTGCTCGTTATGTGCATAGGTTATTTTAGCGCCCATAAATGACAAATAGCGATACATAATCTTTTCACGTTCTAAATGGTTACTTACTACAACAATGTGTTTTCCATCTAAAGCATTTTTATGAGCATATTGAATTTTACCTTTAATACTAAATGGCAATTCAACCGTAAATTCGCTTCCAATACCAATATGGCTAGTTACATGTATTGTGCCAAGCATTAACTCAGTTAAGCTTTTGCAAATTGAAAGGCCTAGGCCTGTGCCACCATACTCTCTGGTAATTGAGTTTTCAGCTTGGATGAAAGGATTAAATATTTCCCGTAACTGAGACTGGGTCATGCCTTTACCGTTATCGGTTACACAAAAACGTAGAGTAAAGTGATCGGCAGTATTATGGGCAACTTCAACAGATATTTTTACATGGCCCTGTGTTTTGTCGTCAGTACTGGTAAATTTAATCGCGTTGCTACATAAATTATAAAGTACTTGGCGCACTCTAACCGTGTCGCCCATAAGATTAGTTGGAATATCAGGTGCTATAGATAACTCTAAATCAAGCTCACGCTTTTTAGCGACAGAAGACAGTACTCGAGAGACTTCTTCAATAGTATCGGTTACTGAAAAGGGAATGGGATCGATGTTTAATCGGCCCGCTTCAATTTTTGAAAAGTCTAAAATATCGTCTAAAATACTCAATAATGAAAAAGCGGATTCGCGAATAATGGTGCTCAAACGATGTTGCGCACCATCAAGTTCTGTTTGTCTTAATAAGTCAATTGTTCCAATAACACCATTCATAGGCGTTCTTATTTCATGACTCATGGTTGCTAAGAAGGTTGTTTTAGTCTCACTGGCACGTTCAGCTTTTAATGAGGCTTGTTCTAGTGCAATTGTACGGTTATGAACTTCTGTATCTAAACCATTTTGCAGTTTCTTTAATTCTACTTGTGCATCATCGTTACTAGTCATAGCCGTTTGCGTTTTTTGCAGAAGCAAATTAATATTTTTTGCGATCTCACCAAGCCCAATATCTAATTGCTCATTTACATTACTATTGTAATTACCAGTGTCGGTTATAGTGTGTAATTCATTGCTCAGCAAAGTAATACTTTTACTTACACGGTTGTTAACATATCGATTAAAGAGCAGTGCTAATAGAAAAAGCGCTATAACACTGGCAAAAGCTATAACATAAGTAATTATTTGAGAATCTAATGTGCTTAATGCAGAACCCGATACGTCTTGCTTAATGATCAACTCACCAATTGGTTGCCCGTTAAGCATTAATACATGGTGTAAAATATTGTCTTCAATTAAATATTTACTGAGCTGAATAGGAAGCGGTGCTGGTTTTACGCTACTGTAAACCAGTTCCGTTTGCGACGAAGCACTAAAGCGATACAGAGTATATTGAAAGTTATTATCAAGTAACGATGTTAAATCTAATAGTTGCTTTACTTTTCCTTGGCCAGACATGGTTAGTGCATCTACCATAGGTAAATCTAGCCTTGTTGCAAGTTTATTAATATCAATAGAAGATACGACTTCTTCAGTATGGTTTTTATTAGACGGATAAAAAGAATAAGCAACAATAGCGAGTGTTGTGACCACAATATTGATGATTAAAAAAAGAGGCAATAAGCCTTTGACCGGAGAGGAAAATTTGTTCTGCATTACTTGTTCCCATTGGTATGTTTAATACGATAAGCCCTTATCGTGTTTATCTTGGTAATCGTAACAGTTACAAAAAATAATTCACTACGTGTTTAGTCTGGTTTAAATGTATTTATAGTTTGTTTTAATACTCAACAGTAGTAAAAATAAGCGTTATTGATAAAAAACAGACCGAGTTGGCTGAAAACCGTTCAAACAGTTATTAAAGTAGAAAAAAAAGTTGACTTGTAAGGGCAAAACTCGTTTAATACGCCGCACGCCCAGATAGCCCAGTCAGTAGAGCTAAGTGGGAATTGTATTGAAAATCCTTTAAGATTTTTAATTAGCACTGTTTAAGTGCCTCGATAGCTCAGTTGGTAGAGCAGAGGATTGAAAATCCTCGTGTCCCTGGTTCGATTCCGGGTCGAGGCACCATTTATTAAAGTAGTGGTGTTTAATCAACAGTTTAAACATTATTACGCGTGCCTTAGCACACAGTTTTGTGTGCCGACTTAGCTCAGCTGGTAGAGCAACTGACTTGTAATCAGTAGGTCAACCGTTCGACTCGGTTAGTCGGCACC
>NZ_PNDU01000230.1:0-1176 GCF_005886635.1 Pseudoalteromonas sp. S558
GCTCAACGACCTCAAATTGTAGAGAGCCCGAATCTAACGATTCGGGCTTTTTACATTTACGAAAGATGAAAAATCAAGTCATACCAATTCCATTAATTTTGTGATCTAATAAGTTTCTATTTATAGGTGGTGAAATATGACACAAGACTTAGATAAAATGATTACTTCAACATCAGATGCCCGATTGAGACTTCGTTTATTAGCTATTTCTCATTTTTTAGATGGGAAAAGTAGAGCCAAAATATCTGAATACTTAAAGGTAAGTCGGACAAGTGTTAATAAGTGGGTTCAAGCTTATTTAAATAACGGTATTTCAGGACTAAAAGAAAAAAAGCACACTGGCCGCAGAAAGGCATTGAGTGACAAGCAGCTACAACAACTAAAAGAATTTATCATGGTTTCTTCTGTAAAGCCTTATGGTGGAAGGCTTCAAGGGAAAGATGTAGCATTATATATTCTTACTGAGTTTGGTATTCAATATAAAAAATCAAATATCTACAATATTTTGCATGCATTAAATTTAAGTTGGATAACAACCCGTTCGAAGCACCCTAAACAGTCAGTTGAAGCGCAAGAAGATTTTAAAAAAATTCCAAATAAAAACGATCCTTAAGATCCCTGGTCATGTTGCTTTAGACCGTATCGACGTATGGTTTCAAGATGAAGCGCGTTTTGGTCAGCAAAATACCACCACTAAAATTTGGGCTGAAAAAGGCTCAAGGCCACGTGTTGTAAAGCAACAACAATATACTTATGCGTATCTCTTTGGGGCGGTTTGCCCAACTAATGGTAAAACTGAAGCGATTATTGCTCCCTTTAGTAACATGGAAGTAATGAAAGAGCACTTAGCACTCATTTCAAAAGCAACAGCGGCAGGGCGTCATGCTGTAGTGGTAATGGATGGTGCTAGTTGGCATCAAGAGTACTTGGATAAAGAATTTCCCAATATTAGTATTATTCATATTCCGCCTTATTCGCCAGAGTTAAATCCAATTGAGCAAGTATGGTCTTGGATGAGACAAAATGAAATTGCCAACCGTGCTTTCGTAAACTATGAAGATATTGAAGAAAAGTGCTCAATCGCTTGGAACAATTTTAGAAGTGATATTAATAGAGTCATTTCACTCTGTTCAAGATCATGGATTAATATGACCAACTAATAAATGGAATTGGTAT
>NZ_PNDU01000231.1:0-5828 GCF_005886635.1 Pseudoalteromonas sp. S558
ACAAAGGTCAACAGGCCCTAAATTAATGCATATCAATGATTATTTAATACCATAACGAGATTAATAATTAAATACAGTCATATATTGCATATTACTTGCGATTAAAGCAGAATTAACTAATGTATACAGGTTAGACCAGTTAACGGGGCACAAGATGTTAGAACAACAATTACAATTAAAACACACGCAATTACGTAACCGCTTAGTAATGGGCTCAATGCATACAGGCCTTGAAGAAGGTTGGCATAACCGAAAACGCTTACGCGCATTTTATGAAGCACGCGCCAAGGGCGGCACCGCAATGTTAATTACAGGTGGATATAGCCCTAATTTACGCGGTAAGTTAACGCCTATTTCGTCATCATTTAATAGTTATTATGATGTATTTAAGCACCGTGCGTACACCGATGCAGTGCATAAACACGGCGGAAAAATTTGTTTGCAATTACTCCACGCTGGGCGTTATGCGTATCATCCATTTAACCAAGCGCCTAGTGCTATAAAAGCACCTATTAACCCTTATAAACCAAAAGCGATGTCATTAGGGTCTATTAAAAAAACAATTAAAGACTTTGCGCACTCTGCTTATATGGCAGAAAAGGCTGGATACGATGGCGTTGAAGTAATGGGCTCTGAAGGTTATTTAATTAACGAATTTATGGCGCCGCATACCAATAAGCGTACAGATGAGTTTGGTGGTAGTTTAGAAAATAGAATGCGTTTAGCATTGGAAATAGTAAAAGCGGTTAGGGCAAAAGTATCTGAACAATTTTTAATTATTTTTAGGTTGTCGGTTATTGATTTAATTCCAAACGGTTCAACACCTGAGGAAGTCATTACTCAAGCAACTGAGCTTGAAAAAGCAGGCGTTGATATTTTTAATACCGGTATTGGTTGGCATGAAGCACGTGTGCCTACGATTGCGAGTATGGTTCCGCCAGGTGCATTTAAAGAAGCATCAAAACGTTTAAAAGACGTGGTGAGTGTTCCTGTAATTGCTGTTAACAGAATTAATACGCCAGAGATTGCTAACGATATTTTAAATGCAGGCGAAGCCGATTTAATTTCAATGGCTCGGCCGTTACTTGCTGATCCTGAGTTTTTTAATAAATACGCGAATGAGCAATCTAAGCAAATTAATATTTGTATTGGCTGTAACCAAGGTTGTTTAGATCATGTATTTAAAAATAAGCGTGCTACCTGTTTAGTTAATCCTCAAGCTGCGTTTGAGCTCGATTACCCATTAGAGCAAGCTGCTAAAGTCAAAAATGTACTTGTTGTTGGCGCAGGCCCAGCGGGTTTATCAGCAAGCTGTTATTTGGCCCAAAGAGGTCACAAAGTAACGTTAATTGACCAAAAAATGCAAATGGGCGGTCAGTTTAATTTAGCGATGCAAATACCAGGTAAAGAAGACTTTAACCACACATTAGCTTATTACACGAATGAGTTGGATCGCTTAAACGTAGCGGTCGAATTAGGAAAAGCCTATGAAAATAGCATGCTTGAAAATTACGACGATGTTGTTTTTGCAACCGGGGTAAGACCACGAGAAGCAACTATTAAGTGCGATGATGGTAAACGCGTTTTTGCTTATGATGAAGTTATTCGCGGTGAAGTTGAGTTAGGTAAATCAATTGCCATTTTAGGTGCTGGTGGCATAGGTTTTGATATGGTTGCCTTTTTAAGTGAGCACAAATCGCAAAGTATCGCTGATTTTAAAACGCAATGGGGTATTGAATGTCAGCCGCAGCCACATAAAGATGAACGCCAATTGTATATGTTAAAACGAAGTGCAGGACGCTTTGGTAGTGAGCTTGGTAAAACAACGGGTTGGATACACCGTCAAGTAGCAAAACAGCATGGCGTTAAGCAAATTGCTGATTGCCAATATAATAGTTTTGATGAAAAAGGGCTGTCTATTACCGTCGCCGGTGAAACACAGATACTACCAGTTGATACTGTTATTGCCTGTATTGGACAGGTATCAAATAATGAAGTACTTAAAGACTATGCTGATAATGCAAAAGTGCATGTCATTGGCGGGGCTAAACTTGCTTCAGCGATTGATGCTAAACGCGCGATATTTGAAGCCCTACAAATCGCGCGAAGTATTTAACCTGAAGTCTAAATAAGAAACCTACCTCAAACAGCTATTTTTAACGCAGTTAGCGCTGAAAATAGCTGGCTAGAGAAAAATAAATAACAATATCATTGTGGTTTAAGATATTAGTAAACTTCTTAACCACTGCTAAGGTTATTTAACGTTACTACCTTGGTATGAAATACTTTTTGTTTTAGTGCGGTCTTGGTTGTTTATAGTCTATAACTTAGTAAACAATGAACAAACGGGGCACGCATGAGAAACAAAATAATAAGTATTTACGACATAATACTGGGTAAATTATCATTTTTAGATGGTTTTCCGGCTTTACTTTTTCGCTTAATTTTAGCGCCTGTGATGATTATTGCAGGCTACAATAAATTTGCCATAAGCACTGAAACCACTCGTTTCCTCGATAACTTTTTAGCTTCTCCCGACGTTGTTCAATGGTTTGGCAATAGTGAATGGGGGTTAGGATTACCTTTTCCCGATTTACTTGCTTTTTTAGCGGGGTGGAGTGAGTTTCTAGGTGGCTGGTTTTTATTGTTTGGTTTGCTAACCCGCTTAGTGAGCATTCCGCTGATGTTTACAATGGTGGTTGCTGCTACATCTGTGCATTGGCATAATGGCTGGTTTGCAATAGCGCCTACAAACCCCGATACCAGCGCGGCACAAGTACTTGATTGGTTGTCTATTCCTGGTGCTAAAGAAAGCCTTGAAAACTCGCTAGAAGTACGCGATAGAATTGGCATTATTCGTAATTTAGTCGAAGAGCACGGTTCACCTGATTATTTATATGAAAAAGGAAAACCCTCAATTTTAAATAATGGTATTGAATTTTCAGCTATCTACTTTGCTATGCTATTGAGCTTGTTTTTTATGGGCGGGGGACGTTTTGTCAGTATTGACTATTGGCTAAAGCGAAGTGTTGTAAAACAATGACGCATTAAATATACGATTATTAACGGCCACATAAATTTATTTTATGTGGCCGTTTTGCTATCGATATTTATTTTTTCAGGTTTTAAATGTTACTCTAGCGTTTTATTTTTGAGGAAACGTGATGAACGCAATTGAGCTTTTACTTACCCGCCAGTCTGATCCAAAATTAACTGAGCCTGCCCCAAATAGTGAGCAGCTAGCCATTATTCAACAAGCTGCATTACGAGTTCCGGATCATGGGTGTTTAGCGCCGTGGCAGTTTATTATTGTACAAGGTGATGCGCGCCATACATTAGGTGAAATCTATCATCAAAGCGCAGTGACTGAGCAACAAGCAGAAAAAGCGATTAATCGTGCTAAGGAATTACCACTGCGCGCGCCTATGATTATTATCGCAATTGCAAAATATCAAGATCATCTAAAAGTACCGCGTATAGAGCAAGTACAGAGTGCAGGATGTAGTGTATTAGCCATGCAACAAGCCGCATTTGCACAAGGCTTGGGGGGCGTTTGGCGTACCGGTTATTTTGCACAAAGCCCAGCTGTAAAAGCGGCACTTAATTTGTGCGAGCATGATGAAATTGTTGGTTATTTATATTTAGGTACCCCCGTAGTTAACTGTAAAAAGTCACCTCGCCATAAACCAGAAACTTATTTTAGCTATCTGTAAAATAGTATGAACTTTATGCACCTTTCATAGTCACAATTTTTTACGCTTAAAATTACACAATTAAGCAATGAATGGTGAGGCTGTGAGAAGCGCTCGGATGCAATAATGGTAATATTTCTTCTTCAGTTTGTTTTTTAATCGGTTGTTTTTTGATAGTGTATGGAAAGTCTCAACAAAAATAACAATAAAGAAGACTTATATTATGGGAAATCTATTTTTACAAGAAAAAGAAAATTGGTTAGCGTGGTCAATCTGGGGGATTTTAGGGGCATTTTTAACCCTATATGTAGGCATGATCACGAATGCAGCGCTATTCATCGCATGCTCTGCCATAGGTGTGCTTGCAGTATTAACATGGTGGATGCAGCAATCAAAACGGTTCGGTTTTGCTCGTGCATTTAAAATCTGCTGTTATGTCTTGTTATTAAGTGCTTTACCTGCGGTTATGCTCGTTGTAGTACCAAGTGGAGAATTAAATCATTTTGACTTGATTTTTCAAAGTATTACTCTTTTTACGCTTAGTTTATTAATATGCTTAATTTGTTCGTGGATTGCACGAAAACCAAAGCAGTATTATTAGCCTTAGGTAGTGGTTATTTTAGTAATTGAGTCATTTTTTAATTTTTTATATATTAAGCCTTTACAAATTACGCATTTACCCCTATTATCCGCGCCGTACGGAGAGATGGCAGAGTGGTCGAATGCACCGGTCTTGAAAACCGGCATGGGTTTATAGCCCATCTAGGGTTCAAATCCCTATCTCTCCACCATTATTTAAAAAACCGCCTTATTGGCGGTTTTTTGCTATGTGGAAGTTAAAAATGACAAAATCTATTCAATCAATCCCACAGCGATTAATTAAACATATTTTATTATGGACCGTGTTTAGTTATTGCTACCACAGTGCAATTACTTTGCTAGTTAAAATGGCAGCCGATGCACAACCAGAATACCCTCTTATTACTGCATTAATTTATGGTGTTGGTTTCAATCTTTTAACTGCTCATTTAATTACAAAATACGATAAATATTGGCCCACTATTGCTTCCGTGTTTATTGGTTTTATAGGGCTTATAGTTGTGCCATTTTTGTTGCTTGGCAAAGTAGGATTGCTTACTTTCCCCTTGCTTGCTGGAATTTTATTCAGTTTAGTGGTGAGTAGTTATATTGTTGGTCTATTAAAGGTAAAACTCAGCAAAAACTAGACCCAAAAACGGTTTATTTTGTGATAGCATAGCTGCGTCTTTTAACTAACAAAACGTGAAAAACACATTATGTCAGATAATTTTACTACAGATGCTGAAAAAGCAAGTTACGGTATTGGCTTACAAATGGGTGAGCAACTTAAGTCTAATCCTTTTGAAGGCTTAAACCTAAATTCAGTGTTTGAAGGCATGAAAGATGCGTACGCAGGTAGCGCTTTTCAAGTTGAGATCCCTGAGATCCAAGCTGCATTTGAAAAAATTAACGAAGAGATCCAAGCTCGTCGTGAAGAAGAATCTAAAGTACTTTCTGCTGAAGGTGTTTCTTTCTTAGAAGAAAATGCTAAACGCCCTGAAATCACAGTTACAGAGTCTGGTCTTCAATACGAAGTACTAGCAACGGGTGAAGGCGAAAAGCCAACTGCTGAATCTACAGTTCGTGTTGATTACCACGGTACATTAATTAACGGTACTGTTTTTGATAGCTCATACGAGCGCGGCCAACCAGCTGAATTCCCAGTTGGTGGCGTGATCAAAGGTTGGACTGAAGCATTACAAATGATGCCAGTAGGAACTAAATGGCGTATCTACGTTCCTCATGAGCTTGCTTATGGTGAACGTGGCGCAGGTGCTGCAATTGCACCTTTCTCAACGCTTGTATTTGACGTTGAACTACACGAAATCATTTCTTAATTTAAATAAATTTTAAACTTAAGAATTTAAAAAGCCGTATTCAATTTGAATACGGCTTTTTTGTGTCTGTAATTTAAGAACTTTATGTATGCTAAAAATAAAAAACCGCATTAATAAAATGCGGTTTTTAAATATATAAACTAAAGAACTATTTGTTAGTTAACCTGAACTCTGGATAATAATACCAACCTGCATAAACCTTTGATCAATTTAACGAATT
>NZ_PNDU01000232.1:0-434 GCF_005886635.1 Pseudoalteromonas sp. S558
AATGGGTGATTTTAATGTCCTCATCAGAGGCTAGAGTTTGTTGAATTAACTGACCCAAGCTGTTGTACTCAAAATTAGTATTGTGGCTGCTTACACCTTCGTTTTTACGGGCAATCAGCTGGTTGATGCTGTCGTAATTGTACGTACAGGTATCGAATAGTGCTTGTGCTGGGTGTGTAAGCTGTTGCTGTATTAAGCGGTTAAATACATCAAACTGTTGAGTAAGGGTAATGCTGTTACCAAACTGCTGCGTTTTAATATTGCCTTGGCTGTCGTAGCTTAAGGTTACGAGCGGCTTTGCTGCGCTAGCTGAATCATTCGCTTCGCTATTGGTTTGGTGTAAATGAATAGCACTTAGCTGACCGAATTTATTGTAGCTGTAGTTAAGCGTACTTGAGTCTGGCAGCGTCAGGGTTTGGCGTCTGCCGTAGTCA
>NZ_PNDU01000233.1:0-2079 GCF_005886635.1 Pseudoalteromonas sp. S558
CAAACGACTTCTGCGTTGTTGTTTGTTACAAAACGGGGGGTGTTCACGTGGTCTAGGTGGTAGTAGTACACCTCGCCTTTTTTAATCAGCGCTACTGGGTGAAATTGATTTGGCAGGTTGATATACCAAGTATATTCACCGTGTTGGTATTCGCCGATTAGCTGGTCGTTATCCCAAATGTAGTCAATTTTA
This sequence comes from Pseudoalteromonas sp. S558, assembly GCF_005886635.1. Lineage (NCBI taxonomy): Bacteria > Pseudomonadati > Pseudomonadota > Gammaproteobacteria > Alteromonadales > Pseudoalteromonadaceae > Pseudoalteromonas > Pseudoalteromonas sp. S558. Next base: position 193 of record NZ_PNDU01000233.1, read on the forward strand.
CCGTGTTCGGTGTGCTTGGCAATACGACGCCCGAGTGGGTCGTAGTCATATTGCGTGAGCGTGCCGTTGTTATTAAAGCAGCTTAATTGGTTAAACGCGTTATACTCGCGGCGGGTTTTTATTCCTTTGCCAGTTTCGCGTATTTGATTACCAAACTCATCATAATGAAAGTCGCTGTCGCCAAAGTGGGTTAAACGGTCTGCGTCGCTGGCACTGTTTATTGTGGTGTTATTAGTGCCTTCATTGTTTACTACTGAGTCGGCATTATTACTAGGGGCTAAATTATTTGATGCTAAATCGCTGTATTCGCTATGGGTGGCGCGTGTTAAATCAATAGAAGAGCTGGCATCAGTATTTGTAGTATTTTGCTCACTACTGTCTGTATCGCTTTTGCTTGATTTTACTGTTTGGCTTTGCGGGTTGCCAAAGCTATCCCATTGGTATTGGGTGATTTTATTGTTCTGCTCGCCTGCTAGATTTTGCTGTATTAACTGCCCCAAGCTGTTGTATTCAAAATTAGTATTGTGGCTGCTTACACCTTCGTTTTTACGGGCAATCAGCTGGTTGATGCTGTCGTAATTGTACGTACAGGTATCGAATAGTGCTTGTGCTGGGTGTGTGAGCTGTTGCTGCGTTAAACGGTTGAATACATCAAACTGTTGATTAAGGGTTATGCTGTTACCAAACTGTTGCGTTTGAATATTACCTTGGCTGTCGTAGCTTAAGGTTACGAGCGGCTGTGCTGCGCTAGCTGAATCATTCACTTTGCTGTTTGCTTGCTGTAAATGAATAGCACTTAGCTGACCGAATTTATTGTAGCTGTAATTCAGTTTGCTTGAATCTGGCAGCGTCAGTGTTTGCCGTCTGCCGTAGTCGTCGTAGCTGTATTGTAAGGTATGCGCTTGTTGCTGGTTATGTACTTGCTCGGCGTGCAGTAGTCGCCCACCTTTATCAAAGCGTTGTTTAAGTGTTGATTGTGCGTTGTGGGCACGGGTAATTTTACCTTGCTTTGTGTAGCTGTAGTAATTAGCGTTATTAATTATATGTGAGTCGCTTGCAAGGCTTGCATGTTGTGCGGTTACGCGGCCTAGGCTGTCGCGCTCTATTTTTACGTGGCGTTTATCGCTTTGTGTTACCGAGGCTAAGCGGTTACAGGCATCGTATTTATATTGCTGTAGCGTGCCATCAAACCCAGTGACTTGTGTTGGGTTTTCATTGGCGTCGTAACTTATGCGGTATACGTGACCGTCGCTTCGCTCAATGGCGGTTAAGTTACGCTCTTTGTCATAGGTTAAATGCAGTGCGCTACCATCAGGCTGAATGACACAATGTGGCTGACTTAGCCCTTCAAAGTGTTGCTCGGTGGTGTCGCCTTTGCTGTTTTGTGAGCTTATTAGCCGCCCAGCTTCGTCGTAACTAAAATGTTGATGCTGTTTATGTTCAGGCTCGTTTTCGTCAAAGGCGGTGGTTTGCGCAAGCTGCCCATGCGCGTTGTATTTGTATTGAATCAGCAGCCCTGCGTTATTTATGGTGGCGTTTACACGGCCTAAATTGTCGTAGCTGTAACGTATTAGCTCGTCGTTATGGTGTTTGGCTAATAGCTCACCTTGCTCGTTCCATACAAATTGGGTAATTTGGCCGTTTTTATTGATGTGTTGGGTTAACTGGCCGAGTTTGTCGTAGCTGTATAACGTGGTGCGGCCATCGCCAAACGTTTCGCTTTGCAGTAAACCCGCTACGCTGTATTTGCGCGTAATGGTTTGCCCATCTGGCAAGGTGGTTAATACCCGTTGCCCTAGTTGGTTATACGCAAATTGAGTTTGGTTGCCATCAGGCTGCGTGATGGAGGCTAATTGCCCATAAGGGGTATAGCTGTAACGCGTTATG
>NZ_PNDU01000234.1:0-471 GCF_005886635.1 Pseudoalteromonas sp. S558
GATATAATAAATATCTGCATAATGATAAAAATAAAGTCTTTTAAGTTTAGACTTAAGCTATCCATTTTTAGCCCTCTTAACCAAGGTGATAAACTGCGGTACGACGTTTTTTAAACTCGCAATGCCCCACACGCCCCCGTTGATGGCGACCCATGTTTGAATTAACCAAGGCGGCACCCCTTCTAGGTTTTTAAAAATGGTTGCGCCATGCGCCGGCGAAATAATGGTAATGAGTATCGGCGCGGTAAACATGGAATAGCTAAAAAGGCGTAAGGTTTTGTCTTTATCCTTTAAACTTTGCATTTCCCAATTATGGTTATTATCAACGCCCGACTGAACAAGTTTTGTTTGCCCCGTGATGACGGCCAGCTCTCTGTCATGCTCGGCCTTTTTGATTTTACCGCGATATTCTATGTACGTGGTGAGGGGGGCAAAGATGCCACCCAGCCAACTAAAAAAGCGTTTGGTGGT
>NZ_PNDU01000235.1:0-13065 GCF_005886635.1 Pseudoalteromonas sp. S558
AACCCAAGCATGCCGCTGCCCCGCAGGCAATGCCATGTGGCGAAGCGGTATAAATGTAAAAAGTCACAATCAGCAATACACGCGATTCTGCGGTTACTTAAAAGACTGTAAAACGTGCCCGCTACAGCAGCAATGCATGCGAAAACCACCGATAGAAAGAGGCCGACAAGTTCAGTTTATAAATAATGAATCACGTAAAAAGCTGAGCTACATCGACAAAATGAAGGTCAAAATAGACAGCCCGATGGGGCGACGACAGTATAGCAAACGACTCGGGTGTATAGAGCCAGTGTTCGGAAACATTACAGTGAATAAAGGGATGAATAAATTGACCTTACGGGGTCAAGCGAAAGTGAATGCGCAATGGCAATTGTATTGCCTTGTTCATAATATAGAAAAGCTGAGAAACACGATACATAAATAAAGGTAAGCCCTTATTACCTCAAATAAGCCACTCAAACACCTGCAATCCCTTCCAAAACGCCCATTAAAACAACACCAAGTCCTCTTTTTATATTTTTACGTGAAAGTCAGTTGACGATTGAATCAAAATAGGAACTCGGCTATGGTTAATGCATCAATAAAAATAAATTTAAAACGAGTTAATCTACAGGCTCGTTATATTTTAATCAGAGTGGTTTATGCCTGATATTGTAAATGAAGTAAAAGAGCAGTTTGCTAGAGTTTTGAAAAGTGATGATTGGGAACATTTGTTAGATGTTGCTGAATATCATTTTGAAGTTGCAGCTAAATTGAGAAGGAAAAATATACGGTATGGTAATAAGAAGTTGTTGCTTCGTAATTCAATGAAAAGGTTACATTTAGGGATCGGAGTTGAGCTTGCATTAAAGTCAGCTTATTTAAAAAAGGGTATATGCATTAACAAGCTCAATGATAAAGCTGGTGAGTTAGAGAAATCTCCAGTTCATTTATTATCAGATCTTGATGAAAACCACATAAACTCAAAAGACACATACACATTAAGTAGTTTAATTGATAAGTATGCACAAGTATTTAAGACTGAAGCTAATTTACCATTTATCAGAGGTTTAAAAATAGCTATGACTTTTAGAAATAAAGAGGGTCATACTTCCTTCCCTAATCACGAATTTAATGAGTCAAACTATGATGCAATATGTGCGGCTGTTTCTCACTTATACCAAGAAGCATTTGGGCAAAAGGTAAAATTTAAAATTTCAATGAAAGCAAGAGATAAAGGCGTGTTTAAAAAAATATAACAAGTATTTTCAAGTCGGACAATTAACAGCGGGCTGTTGTTGGTGCCTTACATATTTCAGCCTACTGTTAATGGCCGCTTAAAATGGCGTTAGAGCTAACCGTAATTCATAGGAGAGAGTATGGAGTTAATTTAAATCGACGATGTTAGAGAGCAAATCACTGAGTTAAAAAAATTAATTAGGGTTGTTGACCCAAGATCACATGCGACACTTGCTAGCGGTAATGTGAGGGAAGTTGACTTTAAGTTTTCTAGTGATATGAAATATGTAGAAGCCAGCAGCGAAGTAGGGCTTTCTTTTGCTACCAACATGAAAAAATTTAAAAAACTTATAAAGTCAAAAGCGAGATTCCATCCTGAAGTGGACATTTACGCAATTGATGAAACTATGTTGATGGTGGATGGATTAAGAATCGTACATGATCGTCTGGGACATGCTAGCCTGACAGTCACCAAAAGAACCAGTGTTCCCGAACTTATAAAGAAGCTGGAAATTGTGGCACGAAAACTGGAAAAAATTGGAAGAATGAGGGTTGCCCCATGAAAAATATACATCAGCCAATAAAAGATATAATGTCTTATTATGCGTCAAGCCTTGAAAACAAAAATGTTCTAGCAATTCTTGAAAAACAATCAATTGATTCTGAGCAAGAAGCTAAAGAGGTCATAACATTTTTAGATCTAATGAGTGATAAAATTGCAGAAGACTCTAAGGCTAATGTCGTTGTGTTACAACAACCAATCCACACCACCGATGCTGAAAAAATTTGTGATGTTCTAGAAGACTATATCGAAGAGTTAGGGTATGAGCACCTTATTGAGTAAAGCGCTAACAGAGTTTATTACTAACAGGCTGAAATAAAAGTGTTTAATCTCTTTATTTATATATAAAAGCCGCTTAAAGCGGCTTTTTTTTAAGCTCTTTTTTTATCCCCATACTTCAATACAATATCTTTGAGCGTGAATTGTTCACTCATTTTAATTAAATCATTACCTATGGCCTTTAGTGTATCACTGGCTTCAACCAATTCATGTAAGTGGTCAATTTTATGCTGTAGGGCGTTTACATGGCTCTCATTGTAGCGTGCTGCACGTTGTAAAAACTCTATTTTGTTTATGTAGTCAGGTTCGTAGCGTTTTCCGTGAGGTGTCCACAAATAACCATCACGGCAAATATAAAACCCATCCCAATTTTTATGAAAACTCATCCCGCCGTTTATTCGTTGTTCAAGCATTAGCACCGCACGTGGACAAGGTTTGTCTGTACTTATCCAACTTGTGATATCGCTTACTGATTTTTAAAGGGATCATCATAGATAAGGTGTTTTTATAAATAAATATGTAATTTTCCATTCTTTTTTTAGATTGCTATATTTATTTTTTACGATTTAACCGAACGCACAAGAGAAATAGAAAACATATAAAAACAAGGCTTAGGGGAGGTATTTTGACTGAACCTAAATACCGCCTAAATATCACCCAAATTCAGCGACAAAATGGCGGGAATCACCCGCATAAAACCCCCCCCACATCCCATTTAACATAATATAAATAGTAAGATTGGTAATCGGCGGTAGACCTTGCAAGCAAAGGGTGTCCCCAAGAGGGTGACGACGTTCTGGCGGGGGTAAAATCACTTAGGCGGCGCTTTTTCTCCATAATTTAGCTATTTCAGTTTTCCCCTTCTTTTCTGCCTTGTTAGCCTCAATTAAAGCTAGTGTTTTTAAGGGTTCAGGGTGATCTGCTATCAAAAGCAACTGTAAAGAGATATGTTCGGCAAATTCGCGCTCTCCTGTTCGTATATAGCTGAGCGTTTGTTTTGCTATACCTGTTAATTTCCAAACCATATAGTCAGAGTCAATATCAGCAACACTCTTAAACCAATCGAGTAGTTCTAGTGAAGTAGTTATTTTCATATGTTTTGTATCCGTCTTGGCATGTCGGTTATTTGATTATAGGCGTAGTCAACGAGTAATGCATTAGCACGCAGGCTGTTGACCATAACGCAATCTGCGTTATATAGTCCGTTCCGAAGCAGTCACCAGACTGTTTTGTATCTATGCTTGGCAGCAAGTGGCAGTTATCGCGCAATACAATAACTGCCACAACCTAGACCAAGTATGAACAAATAAAGCAAATTTACATGCCAAGCTTAGGGAATAAGACCATGAAAGAACACGTACACACACTGAATTTAAACACCGCGTTTAATGATATAACCTCTATTAATTTCACCCAAAAGATAGTCATTACAAGCGGCCTATGCGCTTATTTCGACTCGCTATCATTCAATGATGACTGTGAAATTATCGCCTGTGTTAAAGACCAAAAACCAAGTGCACACTTTCAAGTCCTACCCCAAAGCTATCAAACACTAAAAGCAGAGGCCAAAGCCCTAAACCTTATAAATTAACCAGCCTTGTGCTGGTTTTGTGTTTTTAGCTAAGGCCATTACGGTGGCTTTACCTAAAAATACACTCGTTAAATAACTGGTTTTGGGGTTCGTACGTAGATTGGATCAAAGTGTTTTTGTGGTCTACGTGCACCAAAATCGTGGGGGTTGAGTATCCCAATTGAGCTATCACGGGAACAATGCCGACAGCTCAACCTGTACGAAGCGATAACATTATTGGCTAGGATAAGCGCCCAATTGGGGTAATAGAAGGTTCGCAGCCTTTCGCACATAACCGTTAGGAACACGGCCAACGTTATGAGAATGAGCAGGGGCATAAGGGGGGCAGAGGTTGAAAGCTCTTTTAAGTCATTCTTGCGGGCCCGTTTACCTAAACGCACCGCCACCCGAAGTAAGGCTTACCACAGCGCACTAAAATAGCGTGCTCTGGTAAGCCCCTCAATGCGATTTCGGATGTAGCGCCTCTATTGTAATTAGCCTAAGTACCGATTCAGTTCGGTTAATCTTATCGCGGTTTACAAGGGGCTTGCTGCATCCGAAGCGTAGCGAGGGGCAGCAAGTAGAGACAGTTCCCAGCCCTTTAAGGGCGCGCATCATAAATCAGAGAAAAGCCCCGCAGGGGCCAACATTATTCTGGGGTGCAACGTGTCTTTGTTGCGCCCCATACAACCCGAGGAGTAAGTGAGGAGAAAAGCCCCGCAGGGGGTTTTGTCCACATATCCACGGCTGATTGTATTGTGTGTTAAGTGCGTCAGTAATACGCGTAGCGGATTCTGTCCACTTATCCACAAATTTCGTTTTTTACGCTTTGCCAAGCACTTAATAAACAGACTGATCATGTGATCAGATTTAAACAGGTGTTGAAATGTCCGATATTACGAATCAGATTAAACGTGTTGAAACAGCCGCTGAACTAACCAAACGCGCCAGTATGCTAGGCACTAAAACAGCCGCTATAAATTTGGGGGATGAAACGTTAGCACTCTTAAAAATGTTCGCGGTGCTTTGCGGCCAATTGGAAAAAGAAACAAAGCTAGCCCGTAAGGAACTAAGCGAGCTTAAGGGACTAATTGGGGGTAGTGATGAAATTACCGAATAAAACAGTACCCGCTCCAAATGGCGGCACGATCCCATTACGTACAAGCTTAAACCCTGTTATTGGTGTTTATAAACATCATTGTGGCTCAATTGCCAGTGTTCACAGACCCAAAGGGAAACGCAGAAAAACGGTTTACATGATGTGTGATGAATGCGGTACAGATCAATGCGGTGGTAAGCCGTATCAAGAAAAGATAGCACGTGAAATGCAACCAACAATCGAAGCGCTACTAAACGCGGAAATAGCGCCTAGCGACGTGGTTAACGTAGACCAGAAAGAAGATGCGCCGGCTGTCGAACCGAAAGCCGAACACGCTAACCTTATAGGCTTAAATGACCATGAGCGTATAGCCGTTGATAAGCCCGATACGGTTAAGCCGCTGGATACCGCAGAACTAGCGGTATCCAGCCAAACGCAAACCGACCCGTTAACCATAAGTCAAGCCGAAAAAGCAGCAGTATCTAACCCGATAGAAACCGCTAAACCAGCGGTTCAAACCGTTACGAACCCAATAAACCCCGAGCAAGTACCTCCCGAAAAAGCCAAACGCGTGGGTATATTTGCCCTTATTGGCGCGGGTCTTGGTGTATTACTCGCTATTTAATCTAAGGTAAATTATGAACGCTACAAACGAAATCGAAGAACTTACGCAACTGGCTGATGCTATCGCCGATGAATCAACCCGTGATGATGCCGTATTGGCCGAAGCGAACAGACTCGGTATTGACCTTGGCAAAAGTGAGGACTTCGACCCGCTTAAAAGTAATATTAAAGATGAAACGCCACCTACAAAAGAAGAGCAGGAAAAGCAGTTAATAAAAGAAATGCAAAGCGAAGAAGGCGCATTGTACATGGCAACGAGCATAGTGGGTGGGCTTGAAGGCGCATTTAAACTATTCGGCCATAAAAAGTTTGCCATTGGGGATTTAGAAAAAGCTGAATCGGCCAAAGCAATTGCGCCGGCAATTCAAAAATACAGCGGGTCGTTAGTGCCGCTGATGGGCAATTATGAAATAGAAGTAAAAGCAGCCTTTGCTGTAGGGATGCTGGCTTATGGCTCAGTAAGCCACTGATCAAGTGGTGTTTTGGGACTTATACGGCCAATACCAAAACGGTGAGTTTTTAGGGCGTACTGTCCGCACCTATACGACCTTGAAGGGCTTTTTAATGGCGGTTCACGCGGGGCGTAAGACAAAGCAAGGTTTTAAGATTGCGTTTACGCCTAATAACCCGCCGAAAGATAAAAGCAGTATTCGTAAATTGTTTTTAGAAGCGTGTGCGATTGTGTGGGGAATGGGGAACGGTAAGCACCCTAAAACCCTGCATTTCGTGGCTGAAGAAATTAACCGCGTTACGGTCTCGTCAGGGGATGAGGATTCTATTTATGGTGAGTTACTAGAAGCAGGCCGTAAGTTTAATATCATGGTGCATTCGGTAAGCCAACGACTCGCGCCGATACCTAACACCGTTATTTCTATGTCCGGTTATAAATGGATCGGGTGTCAAAACCTAGTGAGTGATGTTGAGCGCGTAGCCAAAGAACTGCAAGTTAAGGCAGCCGATATAATGGCCTTAAACAAGCTCGAATATTACTTTAAAGGTGAGGGGTTCGGGAACGTCAAAAAGGGTAAATTTCGTTTTTAGTTTTATTCTGGTCTTTGATTGTTGTAACAACTTTCAAAGACTAAGCTCCTTTAATTCTTTAATAATCAATTAATAGTGATAAAATATATTAAATAACTTATATATGGATATAGATCTATGAAAACAGATGTAAACTTTTTAATCGTTTTTGATAAGCAAAAATTACAATACTCTACAATTGATAAACTAAAATAATTAATTGGTTTAATTGATAATATAGAAATAAAAGAAAATGAAATTGAATATTTCCAAAGTCAATTTCCGTTTAGTATTAATGAAGAAAAAGCAGAGACCGCTGAACACGAAAAATTAATGATAATAGACCTTACTATTTGTTCGCCTAGTAATGAAAAAGATATTGAAAATTTTTCAAAGTTACTTAGAGAAATTAAAATTTTAGTTACTAATAACCAAGGTCATATCACTCCTGTTTTCGATGGAGTTTCAGCTTTTTATGCCGAAAAAGCTTATCCCTATATTCATTATATAGAAAATATAATGCGACAGTTATTTGCTAAATTTTTATTAATAAAGTTTGGGCCAAAATGGGTAGAAAGCATTCCTAAAGATGTAATATCTAAAGGTAAAGGCCAAACAACAAACCCTCTATACGATCTAGATTTCATTCAAATAAATGGGCTTTTCTTTAATGAATATGCAATTAAAGAAGCTGATTCAAATTTTTTAATTAGTTTAAAAAATAATAAACTTAAAGATAAAAATATTGAAGATTATATACCTCAGTCAAACTGGATTAGATACTTTCAGCCAATAGTAGAATGTGATGCTGCTTACCTGAAAAAAAGATGGGAAAAACTCTACTCGCAACGGAATAAAGTTGCCCATAATAAACTTTTTACTAAAGATGACTTCGACGAAGTAAAGATAATAACTTCAGAAATCAAAAAACACCTATTACCTGCAATAGCTAAAATTGTAAAAATTCAGATACCAGACACACCTATTCCAGCTACGGTAAAAGTAATTCCGAGTGAGCTTATGGACTTAAATTCTGGGACAACACACACTATTGCTAAGGAAGATAGTTCAAATGGGGCAGCAGGAATTGTATTACTTGGCTTACTTGGAGCTTTATTTGTAGCGGCTGCTTCTGATAACTAAATATAAATTGAACAGCTCAACTTTATCAAAACCGCTTAAATGCGGTTTTTTTTTGCCTAATTTAACCTAATAGGTTAACGCCACTTTCCCCCCATTGACCGATACGGTTTCCCTAGCGTTTACTAAAAGCCACTTAAGCAAACAACGAATAGACGGCGCAACGTGAACAAACAATTTATTTATGGCACAGGCGCGGCAGTCACTGCGTTTGTAGCAGTAAAACTTATTAAGCATTTCTTATTTAACAGTAAAGGTAAAACACATGAAGCTAACGAAAAGTAATTACACGGTTATCGCCATTTGTACATTGATTGCGGTGGGTGTTGTTTGGGCATCGAATAACGTTGATCCAGTAGAAGACGCGATTGGTTAATTGGCGTTTGCCCGTTAACAGAGTAAGTAACATTTAACTAAACGCAGGAGCGTTAAAACATGAGTACACAAAATATAGCCGCGATGGTCAAACGTGCCTTTGGCAACATGCAACCGACTGTTATCCAACTCGCTGCACCGTCAGGTGTAACGTATGGCGAAGAATCGGTAATCGAATTACAAGCGGGGCTTGTCTATCACTCAATTGAGCTTGAAACGAATTTAAAGCACGTACCAACGATTGAAAAAATCACCATTGATATCAGTGGTAATCCCGTTGTGTATGCCTCAAATGAAATTTTGAATGTGCTTGATAAAGCGTACAAGAAGTTTCAAACCACGGGCCGCTTTGTTTTAGAGTTATCAAAATTTGGATACCGCACGGCGCAAGGCGCTTACAAAACGCAGCTAGTCACGGAAAAAGAAGACATCGTGACACTGATTGTCAAGTTTGCGGGCAAAGGTGAAAACGACCCTATTACGCCAACACTGCGCGCCAAAGCGTATGTAACGGATAAAAAGCCGACTGGCCGTATTATCGCACCGACCCGTTTTGAGCTTACGCAATTATCAGCGGCAGCGGGCGAACACACATGGGCCCCGCCAGCGTCAAACGGCTATGAAATGCACATTCAACGCATGGTGTTTAAAGAAGACAAAGTGAAAATCTCAGAAATTCGCGTGAAGCGCGGCAATCTGGTTATTCATCGCGTGATGCGCTCAGATCTTGATTTTGGTTTACAGCGCCATGCGGGTGTTGAGCTGCAAGACGGCTATTGCATTTTAGACTTTACCGTATTGGGTTTTGGTGCTGAGGGCGCAATGAATGCCCAAGACTTAAATTTTGAGTTCGTTGTTGATGGACCAGGTGCAATCAAAACCTACATCGACGGGTTTAAGCAAGTTAAAGCCGCGCCAACGCAAGATGAAATTATCCAACTATCACTAGCTAGCTTACAAGGCTAAGGGGGCTGTATGGAGTGGTTTGATACAGATTCACTGTTTGATTCCGTTGGTAACATCTGGGATGCGGCCACTGACTATGTGGGCGAGCAATACGACAGCTATCAGGAGTATCAAAAGACGGTTGCGAGTGAGTCACAAAAAGACGTTGCTAAATTACGCGATAACGAGCCGTTAAAAGGCGCAACCATCACGGGTGCGCCAGCGACAACAGGCACAACAGGCGCGGTTACACAGCACGGTGCACCGGTTATGAGCAATCAGCTAATCGCCGGCGTTGATAACAAAATGTTGGCCGTGGGTGCGGTGGTTGTGCTTCTTTTCGTGTTTAAACGCTAGGGGGTGCTATGCCATTACTCTTTGTCTTTTTTGGGGGTGCGGGGTTGGGGTTCGCAGGCGGTGCGTGGTCATCTGATTTACTCAGCAACGTTACAAAACTAACGTTAGTCGCGGGTGCGGGCTATGTCGGCTACCAAGTATATAAAGGCGGTCAATAATGGGCGGCGCGGGATACAGCGCCAGTGGGGGCGCAAGCAGTGCAAAGAATGGCGACCAGTCATTTGGCGCATCAACCACGTTCGGTGGGCTTAACTACGGCGGTACGGGTGTTAACCCGTGGCTGTTGTTTGGTTTAGCGGGCTTAGCCCTCGTCTTTATTATGAAAAAATAACATGACGCCGATTAACTTTGAGCAGGTGAAAGACCGATTAGCGCCGGCGATGAAAGGCGGCGCGGGTCAAATCAAGCGCGAAATAAAGCGCGGCGTAGCAATGTGCTATCAAACCAGTAACGGCAAGGTGTTTGCCATTGTTCGCCCTGAGGGGCAAGAGCTGGTGTTTGTGGCCGTTGCGGGAGCAGGGCTTGCTCACGTCGCCCATGAGTTTGTGTTTTTCGCAAAAATGAAAGGCTTTAAATCGATTCGCTATCACACCAAGAACCCGCACTTTTTAGCCAAAGGGGTGAATGCGCTGTCGGTTAAGCCGCAACTTATCGAAGTGCGTAACGCCATGTTTGGCAATAACGAATACATCTACAGGATAAAAATACAATGAAACCATTAACAGCAAAAGGGGCATACAAAATGCGACGTCGTGCGATTCATCGCGCTATGCGTGGTGCAACGAATCGCGCCCGCCATGATGCCCGCCATGATGCCCGCCGTGACGCTATCGGCGGCAATGTTGCCACGCGACTAATTCGCTAAGGGGGCATCATGGGCGGTAAGTCTAGAGCAAGTCAATCAACGAGTAATCAACAAACCACGAATAACATTGTTAATGATGGTGATTATGCAGGGGTGGGCGGAAATGTTACACATGACGAGTCGTCAAATGATAACAGTGTCGATAACTCTCAGGAATGGGACATTAACATTGATAATTCACAAGAATGGGATGTTGATAATTCACAAGAATGGGAAATTGACATTGATAACAGCGTTAAAAACGATGGCGAGTTTGCAGGCAACAGCGGCAATATAAACGTGCTCGATGGCGGCGCAATTGGGGACGCGTTCGGGTTTGGTGAAAAGGCACTTAATGTCAATGAAGCGGTGAGTAAAGCCGCCATAGAAGCGGCCAAAGACTCAGCCCGTGCAGCAGCAGAAGCCGCCGCCGAGGCATCTATTCGTGCTGCAGAAGAATCGGCACGCGTTGCCTCTGATGCAATCAAAGAAAACGGCCGTGTACTTGACGCATCGCTTGATTTCGCAGGGGACTCAGTCACACGCTTAAGTGATACCGCCAACAACGCGGTTAATGAAGTGGGTGATTTTGGCCGCGCAACAATATCGAACTTTAGCGAGTTTAGTTTAGACGCCGTGAGTGAGCTGTCAGACAGTTTACGCAATGCAACACAAACGCAGTTAAACAACTCAACGCAAACCGTGGCGCAGATAGCTAAGTCCGCAACAGATGACAAAGCGATTATTTCGGAGCTGGCAAAAAACACCGCCCTGCAGGGGCAAGATATTGTCGCAGAGCAAGCGGGCCAAATGATTAAGTATATGGCCATAGCGCTGGGTGTTATCGGTATTGCGGTTGTAATTACATCAATGACGCGGAGTAAATAAAGTGCCTAAAGTCACATTACAAGCAAAACAAGAATTATCGCGCCCGATGGGGGCGCGGTGGCTCTCTATCGTCAATTCCACCGCCGCGTTTAAAATCGACGGGGAATTTGGGAGCTTAGTCGGTGAGGTTGGCCGTGTGCTTGACCTTGATGGGTTTAAGCAAGTGACGTTTAAAAACGACACAGACGAGGCCATTGATTTTGAATATGAAATTTCAAACATCAAAGTGTATGCCGTCGGTAAAGGGGTTGTATCGGTATCTAATGCGATAGAAGTCAGTCGTATACGTGAATCAATCAAAGTCGATGCAAACGCAACGGTTGAAAACGGCAAAATGGCGATGCTCCCGAGCAACCATTTTGAAGCGCTTGCGGTAAGCAAAACACATTTACCTGCAGGTAAAACACTCGCGGTATTCCCTGCACGACTCGCTGAAAATCGACGCGCTATTATTCAAGTCATTACAGACTCGGATAACTTCACGCCTGTTCGTATCGCCAACAGCGAAGAGAACACAGCAACCGGCGTTTATCTATCGGGCAATAAAAACGCCCCTGCATCGTTTGAGTTTGAGACACAAACAGCGGTGTTTGTTAAAAATGACAGTGATGAAGACATAACGTTAGCAGGAGGTGAGCAATGGCGGGCATAAACAATCAAGCAAACTTAAAGCCGCTCATAGACGAACAAACATCAAAAATTGATGTTGATAATTACTGGCGCTTTAAGAACATTGAAAACAAAGTCGCTGAGTCGCAACAAGTCATTGAAGCGGGGCAAGCACAAGCGTCTACCGATGTAGAGCTGAAATTAACGAACCTAGCAATAACGTTTGCACAGGCGATGTTAAACACTCAAACCGCCGTGAATGAATCAGTTAATAGCACCGCACACGCCACAGAAAACGCAATTATCAGTAAGCTTATTGCGTTAACAAACGCGTTAAGTGTCAAAGTAGATGCGCTCCCGACATCGCCTATCAAATCCATTCAGCGCGGAAATATACGCGGCGCTGGCACGGTTAGCGTCGGGAACATCGATATCGCTAAAAGCGTCTTGAATATTTCGTGCTCTAGCGGTAAAGGGACATATTCAGGTGATGATAAACAGTGGTCTATTGTCGGCGGTGGCTACATAAAATCAATCAATAAAATCGTCATACAAGCCCCGTTTTCGTACAACAATAACTTTCCGCCGGCTGTTTACTGGGAGCTAATCGAATATGTTTAATTTAATTACCTTATCAAATACCGAGGATAAAACCACGGTTGCCAGTATTCGTATGGTGGGGGAATCCGTCGCACTGGGTGAACACGATATTAAAATCACCGAGTACCGTGCTGATTTAGTGGGCTGTGTCGTGATAAACAATGACGTTATCAACGACAGCGGCGAGGTTTTATATACGTTAAAAGAGGCACACGGTGCACAAGGTTAATCTACTTGTCACCCTCTGCTCAATGGGATTTATTTATATGTTAGTTAAAAAACAGAACAACACACCTATGAACGTACGCTACAACAACCCGTTAAACATACGCACGGGCAATGATTGGGAAGGTGAGCGAGAGCACGCTATTGATAAAGGGTATGAGGAATTTTTAACGCCGGCGTTTGGGTTTCGTGCTGCGTATAAATTATTGATGACATACAAAAATAAGTACAACGCATACACGCTTGAGACTATTTTAAATCGTTGGGCCCCCGCAAGCGGCGAGCATAACGGCCAAACGTACGTTAACCACACGCAAAACTACATTAAGTACGTGGGGCAACGATTAGGTATTGCCCCTAATGATGCGATACCCGAACACCTCTACCCCGAACTGATGCTCGCCATGTCAGATTTTGAAGGGGCAAAAGGGGCGTTTAACCTTCACCAAGCACGTGAGGGAGTCGCATTAGCATGATAAACAAAACATGGTTAATCACAGCGGTAGCAGGGGCATTAATAGGGGCCTTTGCGGTGTGTCAAGTTAAAAAGCACACCAAAGGGATTTTAGACGATGACTAAAGCAAACCCTTTTTTTAGTTGGCTGGGTGGCATCTTTGCCCCCCTCACCACGTACATAGAATATCGCGGTAAAATCAAAAAGGCCGAGCATGACAGAGAGCTGGCCGTAATCACGGGGCAAACAAAACTT
>NZ_PNDU01000236.1:0-1113 GCF_005886635.1 Pseudoalteromonas sp. S558
AGCAGAAGTGCGGGCGGCATAAAATTTAACTTGATGCGACAACTAACTTGAAAAACTCCGTTATTAGTAACAAAGCGTGGAGTATTAAGTTGGTCTAGGTGATAGTAATACACCTCGCCTTGTTTAATCAGTGCGACTGGGTGAAATTGATTAGGTAGGTTGATATACCAAGTATATTCACCGTGTTGGCATTCACCAATTAACTGGTCGTTATCCCAAATGTAATCAATTTTTCCCTGCTCGGTGTGCTTAGCAATGCGGCGACCGAGTGGGTCGTAGTCGTATTGCGTGAGTGTGCCGTTGTTGTTAAAACAGCTTAACTGGTTAAACGCGTTGTACTCACGGCGGGTTTTAATGCCTTTGCCGGTTTCGCGTATTTGGTTACCGAATTCATCGTAGTAAAAGTCGCTGTCGCCAAAGTGTGTTAAACGGTCTGCGTCTGTAGTGCCTTGAATAATCGCATCATCTTCGCTTAGGTCACTAGCAAGCGTTGCTGCACTTGAATCGTTATATTCACTATGAACTACATTAGTTGTGCTTTCTGGCTGGTTACTTTCAACCTTAATGCTGGCGTTGATAGTATCGCTATCATGATTTAGCTGAGTCGTTTGTTGCTCTGTTAAATCGTTATTTTGAACCGTCGACTGGCTGACTGGGTTACCAAAGCTATCCCACTGGTAATGGGTGATTTTATTGTTCTCATCACAGGCTAGATTTTGTTGTATTAACTGCCCCAAGCTGTTGTATTCAAAATTAGTATTGTGGCTGCTTACACCTTCGTTTTTACGGGCAATCAGCTGGTTGATGCTGTCGTAATTGTACGTACAGGTATCGAATAGTGCTTGTGCAGGGTGTGTAAGCTGTTGCTGTGTTAAGCGGTTGAATACATCAAACTGTTGAGTAAGGGTTATGTCATTACCAAACTGCTGGGTTTTAATATTACCTTGGCTGTTGTAGTTTAATGTTACGAGCGACTGTGCTGCGCTAGCTGAATCATTCGCTTCGCTATTGGCTTGCTGTATATGAATAGCACTTAGCTGACCAAACTTATTGTAGCTGTAGTTAAGCGTACTTGAATCTGGCAGTGTCAGTGTTTGGCGTCTGCCGTAGTCA
>NZ_PNDU01000237.1:0-1097 GCF_005886635.1 Pseudoalteromonas sp. S558
GACCGCTACGCCTACAACGCCGCTAATTTATTAACTAAGCGAACCCGAGCCAGCGGTTTTAGCCATCATTTTGAGTGGGATAGCTATTCACCGAGTGCTAAATGTATAAAACAATGGGGCGATAACAACACTTATACCTATCAGTTTGAATACAACCTTGAGCGCGGCGAAACAACCTGTATAGACTCACGGGGCCAAAAAGTAACCGACGTTAAACCCGATAACAGCATGACGCGTTACAGCTATACGCCTTATGGGCAATTAGCCTCTATCACTCAGCCTGATGGCAACCAAACTCAATTTGCGTATAACCAACTAGGGCAACGGGTATTAACCACCTTACCAGATGGGCAAACCATTACGCGTAAATACAGCGTAGCGGGTTTACTGCAAAGCGAAACTTTTGGCGATGGCCGCACCACGTTATACAGCTACGACAAACTCGGCCAGTTAACACAGCACATCAATAAAAATGGCCAAATCACCCAATTTGTATGGAACGAACAAGGCGAGCTATTAGCAAAACACCATAACGACGAGCTAATACGCTACAGCTACGACAATTTAGGCCGTGTAAACGCCACCATTAATAACGCAGGGCTGCTGACTCAATACAAATACAACGCGCATGGGCAACTAGAGCAAACCACCGCCTTTGACGAAAACGACCCTGAACATAAACAGCATCAACACTTTAGTTACGACGAAGCAGGGCGGCTAATAAGCTCACAAAACAGCAAAGGCGATACCACAGAGCAACACTTTGAGGGGCTAAGCCAGCCACATTGTGTGATTCAGCCCGATGGCAGCGCACTGCACTTAACGTACGACAAAGAGCGTAACTTAACCGCCATTGAGCGAAGCGACGGTCACGTATACCGCATTAGTTACGACGCCAATGAAAACCCAACGCAAGTCACTGGATTTGATGGCACGCTGCAGCAATATAAATACGATGCCTGTAACCGCTTAGCCTCGGTAACACAAAGTGATAAACGCCACGTAAAAATAGAGCGCGACAGCCTAGGCCGCGTAACCGCACAACATGCAAGCTTGGCAAGCGACTCACATATCGTTAATAACGCCAATTATTACGG
>NZ_PNDU01000238.1:0-20047 GCF_005886635.1 Pseudoalteromonas sp. S558
GCAGGCGGTTTGGTATTTAGGCAAGGCAGCGCCTATGTAGTGTGGTTATTCCCCATAAATAGGCGATAACGCAGCATAAATGCCAAACATGCACTGCCCTCGGGTTCGTCCTAGGGGCGATTTACTCTTTGTTGCTCGGTTTTTACTTAGCCCACTAGGTTACAAACCTCGCGCCGCGATTAAATCACCCCTAGATAGAACAAATTTAATCCTGAAAGGCCAACAGGCCCTATTTTTTTGCTAAGATAAAAGACCGCTATTTAGCGGTCTTTTCTGTTTTAAAACGGAAGTACCGAGTTATGCATTGCCCATTTTGTACAGCAAAAGATACTAAAGTTATTGACTCACGCCTAGTTGGTGGAGGCCATCAAGTTCGCAGGCGCCGTGAGTGCAACGACTGCCACGAGCGCTTTACTACATTTGAAGGCGCTGAACTGGTTATGCCACGTGTTGTTAAGCAAGATGGCAGTCGGGAGCCGTTTAATGAAGATAAACTGTTGAATGGTTTAAATCGTGCACTTGAGAAACGTCCAGTAAGTACTGAACAGGTTGAAGAAGTGGTTAACATAATAAAATCGCAATTACGTGCAACGGGTGAGCGAGAGATTTCAAGCCACTTAGTGGGTGAATGCATTATGGAAGCGCTTAAAAAGCTCGATAAAGTTGCTTATGTAAGGTTCGCTTCTGTGTATCGTTCATTTGAAGATATACGCGAATTTGGCGAAGAAATTGCCCGCTTAGGGGAGTAATACCAATTTTATTAAAAACATGATCATTCTATCGCATTAAATAGCGCACTCACTGCGTTAAAAATTATTCATATAGAACAACTATATGTCATAATTTTCGCCTTGTTATTGCGCTATTTTCTTAGCGCTATAATAGACCACTTATTTAACGCAATTGGTATAATAAATGCTTAACCAAGTTCCTTTTACTGAACATGACGAAATGTATATGGCACGCGCGATAGAGCTTGCCAAAAAAGGCGAGTTTACTACCACGCCTAATCCTAATGTTGGCTGTGTATTAGTTAAAAATAATCAAATCATTGGTGAGGGTTTTCATCAATTAGCAGGTCAAGGTCATGCTGAAGTAAATGCACTGGCAATAGCGGGTAGTAATGCACAAGGTGCAACGGCTTATGTAACGCTTGAACCTTGTAGTCATTATGGGCGTACGCCACCGTGTGCTGAAGGCTTAAAAAAGGCGGGCGTTGTAAAAGTAATTGCCGCTATGGTTGATACAAACCCACAAGTCGCAGGTAAAGGCCTTAAAATACTGAGCGACGCGGGCATTGACGTTGCTTATGGGTTACTTGAATCACAAGCGCGGGCACTCAACGTTGGCTTTTTTAAGCGAATGGAGCAAGGTTTGCCGTATGTAACCTGCAAAATGGCAGCAAGTATAGATGGTAAAACAGCGCTTAAAAATGGTCAAAGTAAATGGATCACAGGCACCGCTGCTCGCCAAGATGTGCAATTATACCGTGCAAAAAGCTGCGCTATTTTAACCGGTGCCGATACCGTATTAGTAGATGATGCAAAATTAAATGTACGGCTAAGTGAATTACCGTGCCCACTCCCTACTAATTTACCGCTACGGCAACCTGTGCGTGTTATTATTGATTCTCAAAATCGCTTAACGCCTAACCTTGCTTTATTCAACATTCAAAGTGATATAATTATATTTACCACCAAGGTTGATAAATCACTACAGTGGCCGCATTTTGTAAAGCATATTGAAGTAAAAGAAAGTAATGGCAAAGTTGATTTGCAAGCGGTTTTAGAAAAACTTGGGCAACTGCATTTTAATAATGTGTGGCTTGAGGCGGGCGCAACACTTGCTGGTAAAATGGCAGAACTTGATTTAATTGACGAGTTTGTTTTTTATTTAGCGCCTAAATTAATGGGCCATAATGCAAAAAGTTTAGTTAATTTTCCTGAATTGACGAGTATGCAAAACACCGTTAATTTAACATTTAATGAATGTACACGCATTGGTGACGATATACGTATCACCGCGTTAAAAACTCATTAAAACCACTTAATAAAAAAGAGTAGCGCTATGTTTACTGGGATAATAGAAGCCACAGGCAAAATTGCTTTATTACAAAAAAAACAAGGCGACTTAGCCATTCGTATTCAAAGTGCTGATCTTGATATGAAAGACGTAAAGCTAGGCGATAGCATTGCAACCAATGGTGTTTGCTTAACCGTAGTTGATAAACATATTGACGGTTTTAGTGCTGATTTATCTAATGAGACGATTGGTTTAACTGGATTTGCTCACTATGCTATAGGGCAAACTGTTAATCTTGAAAAAGCAATGCAACCTGTTTCACGTCTGGGGGGCCATTTGGTCTCTGGTCATGTTGATGGTATTGCAACGATTACAAGTGTCACAAAAAACGCCAGGGCAACAGAATATTGGCTTGCAACTGACGAAGATTTAATGAAATACATTCCGTACAAAGGTTCGGTATGTATTGATGGTATAAGCCTGACGGTTAACGCTGTCGAAGGTAATAAATTCAAATTAACAATTGTTCCTCATACGAGTGAGCAAACTACCATAGCTCATTTTAAAGTGGGCACTCAAGTTAATTTAGAAGTCGATCAAATTGCACGTTATTTAGAGCGTCTTATAAAAGGTGCAGAACAACCAACGGGCTCAAATATTTCGATGAGCTTACTCGCTAAAGCGGGCTTTATTAAATAACGAAACTGACAACTTACACGAGCAAATTTATGAATTTACACAGCGCACAAGAAATCATCGACGACATTAAAATTGGTAAAATGGTTATTTTAATGGACGATGAAGACAGAGAAAATGAAGGCGATTTAATTATCGCAGCAGAACATATTAGCGCAGAAGCAATTAATTTTATGGCAACTCATGGCCGTGGTTTAATTTGTTTAACCATGACGCAAGAGCGTTGCGAGCAACTTGATTTACCGCTTATGGTTAAAAATAATGGCGCTGCGTTTTCGACAAACTTTACAATGTCGATTGAAGCCGCAAAAGGTGTAACTACGGGTATTTCTGCCGCTGATAGAGCGCGTACAGTGCAAGCTGCTATAGCAAAAGGCGCAGTACCAAGTGATATTGTTCAACCTGGTCATATTTTTCCTATCATGGCACAACCTGGTGGCGTATTAACTCGCGCAGGGCACACTGAAGCTGGCTGTGACTTAGCGCGTTTAGCTGGGCTTGAAGCATCATCTGTTATTGTTGAAATTCTAAATGCAGATGGCACAATGGCGCGCCGCCCTGATTTAGAAGTTTTTGCAAAACAACATGATATTAAAATTGGCACCATTGCTGATTTAATCGAATATCGTAATTTAAACGAAACCACGATTGAACAAGTTGCAAAATGTAAGCTGCCTACAGAGCATGGTGAATTTGATTTAGTAACTTACAAAGACACGATCGACGGCCAATTACATTACGTATTGCTCAAGGGCGAAATAAAAGAGCAAGAACCTACACTTGTACGCGTACATTTGCAGAGTACTTTTAACGATATTTTACTTTCAGATAGAAGCGCAGACCGTAGTTGGGGGCTTTCTGATGCAATGGCATACATTGCTAAAAACGACGGTGTATTAGTCATTTTAGGAAAGCAAGAAAGTACAGACGAATTAGAGGCAACAGTAAAAGCATTTGCCGCAGCTGATGCAGGCGAGAATGTAACACCTCGTAAGTTTCAAGGAACATCTCGTACTGTTGGTGTTGGTTCGCAAATACTTGCTGATCTGGGAATTAAGCAAATGCGATTAATGAGTCGCCCTAAAAAGTACCATGCACTTTCGGGCTTTCATTTAGAAGTTATTGACTATATAGAGCCACAATAAGCGCTCTGTTTTTAACTAGTCTATTATTTTATTTTTATGGTATGATGCGCAGCAATTTTTGCGCAATCGCAACCGCTTGAACTTATTTTTAGGGTTATCAAATGAAAATTATTGAAGGTAGTAAGTACGCTCCGGGCAAGAAATTTGCCATTGTCATTTCTCGTTTTAATGACTTTATTGGTAGCAGTCTCCTTGCAGGCGCTGTTGATGAGCTAAAACGCACAGGTGGCGTATCTGATGACGATATTACCGTTATTTATGTACCTGGTGCAGTAGAATTACCTTTAGCGGCTAAACGCGTTGCGGCAAAAAAAGAGTATGATGCAATCATCGCTTTAGGCGTAGTGATCAGAGGTGGTACACCACATTTTGACCTAGTTGCTGGCGAATCAAACAAAGGTCTTGCGCAAGTATCACTTGAGTATGATATCCCGGTTGCATTTGGCGTATTAACCACAGAAAGCATTGAACAAGCAATTGAGCGTGCTGGCACCAAAATGGGCAATAAAGGCGGCGAAGCTGCTTTGGGCGCGCTCGAAATGGTTAATGTGTTAGATAAAATTTAAGTTTAAGGAATTTTTGTGAAACCAGCAGCAAGACGTAAAGCACGTATCTTAGCACTCCAAGCCGTTTATTCTTGGCAAATAAGTGGCAATTTAATTGCCGATATCGAACAACAAATGTTGATCGAAACAGACGTTACTAAAATTGATGTTGAATACTTTAAAGATCTAGCGACGGGCGTTGCTGTTAATTACAAGCAATTAGACGAAGCTGTATCACCACATTTAACACGTCCGTTTAATGACTTAGATATGGTTGAGCGCGCAATTTTACGTTTAAGCAGCTATGAACTTAAGTTCCGTGAAGACGTACCTTATAAAGTGGCTATTAACGAAGGTATTGAGCTGGCTAAAATATTTGGCGCAGAAGACAGCCATAAATTTGTAAACGGTGTACTTGATAAAGCTGTTAAGCATTTACGCAAGTAATAACAATTCACTCTGAATTTTAATGTTCAGATTAATTGTTTAAACAACCGTTAAAAAGGAGAGCCGGCATAGGTCGGCTTTTTTGTGTATGAAGGAATTTGAATTAATTAACCGCTACTTTAAAGGTCGCGGTATCACCCGTCGTGATGTAAACCTAGGAATAGGGGACGATTGCGCCTTAGTAACTGTTCCACCAAACTGTCAACTTGCAATCACAACTGATACTTTAGTTGCTGGCGTGCACTTTTTTGATGATATTTCCCCACGCGCACTCGGTCACAGAGCACTCGCTGTAAATTTAAGTGATTTGGCGGCAATGGGCGCCGAACCAACATGGGTCTCAGTTGCGCTAACCTTACCAAGTATAGACCGACAGTGGGTTGAAGAATTTACTGAAGGCATGCACGAAATTGCAGAATACTTTAATGTACAAATTATTGGTGGTGATACCACTCAAGGTCCATTAACTATCACTATTTGTGCGAAAGGGACTGTGCCAGAAGGTAAAGCTCTGCGCAGAAGTGGTGCCAAAGTAGGTGATTGGATTTATGTTACAGGCCCTTTAGGGGATGCGGGTTTAGCTATTGAATCGCGTAAGCAAGGTTTAGAAATAGAGTCTGAACATTTAAAGTATGTGAATAAACGCTTTGATTATCCAACGCCTCGCGTAGCAGCAGGTCAGGTTTTACGTGGACTTGCATCTTCAGCAATTGATGTGTCTGATGGATTACTGGCTGATTTAAGCCATATTCTTGATATGTCGCAAGTGAGTGCGGTTGTAAATATAGATAAAATTCCTACTTCAGATGCAATGAAATCGAGTCTTGATTTTGATCAACAGTTACCATTTATTCTTAGCTACGGCGATGACTACGAACTATTATTTACCGTCCCAGATAGTAATAAAGGGATGTTAGATTTAAAACTGCGTCAATATGGTGTAAATGCAACATGTATTGGGCAGATTAAAAGTGGTGATGGGCAAATTGAGCTTTTACATAAGGGTGAAAAGTTTGATTTTAAACAGCATGGCTTTGAGCATTTCGCAAAGGAACAGACTTGAATAAAAATCGATTATTTAATTTAAAACGTCCGCATCAATTTTTTGGTTTAGGATTTGGCACCGGCCTTGCCCCTAAAGCGCCTGGTACATTTGGTACTTTTGCTGCATTGCCATTTATTTTTATGACGATGTATTATCCGCTGTGGCTACAAATTGTTTTTGCTGTCGTGATCAGTGTATTTGGCATATGGGCGTGTGGTAAAACGGCTGATGATTTAGGTGTGCATGACCACCCCGCTATTGTGTGGGATGAAGTGGCGGGCTATTACATTACTATGATAGGTGCAGCACTAAGCTGGCAAAGTTTATTGGTTGGCTTTTTGTTATTTCGATTTTTTGACATAGTAAAACCAGGCCCAATTCGTATGCTTGATAAGCGTGTACATGGTGGTTTTGGAATTATGGCTGACGATGTACTCGCGGGTATTTTTTCGCTTATTTGTTTGCAAGCATTAATAAAAGTGGGTTTACTACCCTTTTAATGTTTATATTTGATTTGTTTAACTAGGTGGCAGCACTATGATGCGATTTTTACTGGTTTGTGTACTGATGTTGTGCGCGACGCCAAGTTGGGCTTCAATTACTGATTATGTAGTTAAACAATGGAATATAAAAGATGGTTTGCCGTCGCAATCACTTAAAAGCGTTGTACAAGATCAACAAGGATACATGTGGCTGGGCACTCAGTTTGGCTTAAGTCGCTTTGATGGCAATACATTTACCAATTATAATACTCAAAATAGCCCTTTCTTACCCAATAACGGCATCAACAAGCTGCTAGTCGATTTAAATGGATTGTTGTGGATCGGTACTAAAAGTGGCTTGGTGGTGATTAACCCTGCTACTTTTGCCGCACAAGAGTTTAATATAAAAGGCCCTGTCAGAGATATATTGCAAGATGCTAAAGGCAGTATTTGGATTGCTGCAAATGGTTTGTATTATATTGATAGAAGCCAAATTGGTCTACAAACCAAAGCGAGTGGTCCTCTTCCTATTGTTAATGCGACCGCTATTACGCAAATAGTAGGGTCTGTTAGTAAAATGGCGCTTTCTCCTGAGGGGATATGGCTGGTTAATGATCGCCACCTGCTGAGATTAACAAAAAATGCCTCCGACTTTTCTAAACTGCGTTTAGAGCTTACTGCAAAAATTTCACTACCAGAGCGTTTAGCGCAAACGATTGTCCACGATTTATCATTTTTAAACGGTAACTTGTATTTAGCATCTGAATTAGGTGCTTATTTTTTAGATTTGGATGATGAACTAAGATCCTTTCCTTTACCAAATACAAATAACTCAGCAGTTTATAAATTTATGAGTGATACCGACGGCGGGCTATGGGTATCAACTTATGGACGTTTATTATTTCGAGATAAATCCGGTGAATGGCAATGGGTAGAGCCGAGCCAGCTGGATCAAAGTATTTGGTTTGCGGATATTTTTCGGGATAATAAAAATAACGTGTGGCTTGCCAGTTTTAGCGAAGGTTTGTGGCTTGCTCATGAAGGGCGGGTTCAAAGACACTCAGCCCTATCCAAAATGACTGAAGCCGTTATGGCCATTAACCAAGCACCGGATGGTAAGCTATGGGTCGCAAATAAAAGCGGTATTGGCTACTTTGATTTAAACAAAAGTTTTATAAATTTAATCCCTAGCGATAAATACGGCCGTGCATCAGTGCATGACTTACAGTTTGATGGCAATAGACTATATATTGCGACAGGCAGGGGGCTGTTTGTTTTTGAAAATAACACTCTTTATATGGTACCTGGGCGAGCTCTTCAGGATAACCCCGTATTTGCTATTAGTCGTTCGAGTAAGGGCGGATTTTGGATTGGCACAGGGCGAGGGTTATATAGGCTAAACTTTGCTGGGTTAACGCCTTTTGCATACAACGCTTTTTTAGGAAGCAAATTTATTACCTATGTACTCGATAAAGCAAACTTTGGGGTTATTGGTACAAGTAAAGGTGCCTATTATTTTACTGATCGCGGAATAGAAAAAATTGGTGATCAAACAACACTTGAAAGTGCATACGTAACTAGCGTGTTACATATAGATGGCGTGGGTATTTTAATCGGCTCTCTTAACGATGGGCTTTTTTACAGAAGTACGCAAGGGCAGTGGCGTCAGCTTGATGCCGCAAATGGCTTACCATACGGCTCTATTTTCAGCCTAGAATACGATGAAAGGTTAAAGCATGTTTGGGTAAGCACTATGAAAGGTGTTTACAGAATGCCTATTGAACAGTTCAAAGCAGAGATTCAAAGTTTAAAAGTGGAGGAGGTTATTTCCTCATTTGATCGTCAGCTCGATGGTAAAGCCAATCAATGTTGTAGTGGGCTGGGTCATGATGCAGTTGCCAATACTGCTAATTCAATTTGGTATCCAAGCCTACAAGGTGTTGTTGAAATACCTAAAAATGTAGAGTTGTTTGGTGTACTGGCATTAAAACCAAAAGTAGAAACCATTACAACACCGCAGCGTAATATAGCAACGTCAGCATTAGGTAAAAAACCGTCATTAGAAACCAATGAGCGTGATATTACTTTAACCTATACCGCAATCGATTATTACGCGCCAAGCAGCATTGAGTTTAGATATAAATTAAGTGGTTTAGATAATGATTGGCGCTATGCAAATACACGCAGAGAGGCTATTTATACTAATTTGCCAGCGGGAACATTTTTATTTCAGCTAGAAGCAAAACGCCAAGGTGAAGATTGGAGTAAAGCACAAGAAGCTGAGTATGGGTTTACAGTGCCAGAGCGTTTTGATGAAACAATTTATTTTAGACTACTTATCACCAGTGGCTTTGTTTTACTATTTTATTTGGTTTTTTGGGTATTTAGAGCGCAAGAGCGAAAAAAACAAGAAGCACTAGAGGGGCTTATCACAGAGCGTACGCTAGAGCTGCGCCAAGCAAACGATAAGTTAAATCAAGTAAACTCACAACTTAAGCTGGTAAGTCACTCTGATGAACTTACAGGGCTACGTAGCCGTCGCTTTTTGTTTGATCAACTACCAAAAGATATTGAGCATTTTCAACGTAACTCGCAATCATTACAAGCGCAGGGGAAATCGCTTGTTTTACTGATAATCAACTTTGATAACTTTAGCCGAATCAATGATGCACACGGACCAATAGCAGGAGACAGCTGTTTGCAGCAAATGGCTGCATTATTGAACTCTCGCACGCAGGGCTCTGATTATGTTGCACGCTGGAGTGGGGATGAATTTTTATTATTATTACGCGATTTTAAGTGCAATAAAATAGACAGTTACGCTTCTGATTTATGCAAAGCAGTTGCGGAATATGCATTTCAATTACCAAATGGAAAAGGTACCAATTTAACCACTTCTATCGGCTGGTCTTTCTACCCGCTACCACTTTTAGGCGGACAAGTGATAAGTTGGGAGACATCCATTAATTTAGCCGATATTGCACTTCATCAAGTGAAAAAACGTGGCGGTGATGGTGTCGCAAATATTACGTTTGACGAGCAGTTAGACGCATTCGAGTTTGAGCAAAATTCAAATGTTGATCAACAGTTAAGCCTTTTACAAAGTAATGGGCTTGCAGATATTAAAGTGTGGATGCGCTAATACCAATCTGCAGTAATACTTTATCAATTTGAGGGATTAAATCTGATGTTAACTGCGTTAAAAATTCTGATATAGAACAACTAAATAACGAAATTTTTGTCTTGTTATCGACACGATTTCCTACCTAAAAGTAGATCACTTAATTAAGCGAATTGGTATAAGTTAGTCGGTAAGGCCAATGTTAAAATACTAAAAAAGGAGCCAAGGCTCCTTTATTAGTATTTTTAAATGTTAATCAATAAACGCTTTGATGGCGGTTAATATACCTTGTTCGCCCAATCCCATTTCATCGTGCATTTGATCTTGCGTGCCGTGTTTAATAAATTCATCTGGAATACCTAGATTAAGTATTTTTACAGCAGATTTTTGGCTGGCTAAATATTCAGTGACGGCAGAGCCTGCACCACCGGCTATCGCATTATCTTCAAGTGTGATAATAAAGTCATAGCTAGTAGCAATTTCATTTAAAAGTGCAGTATCAAGTGGCTTAATAAAACGCATATTAACAAGTGTGGCATCTAAATCATTGGCTGCAAGTTGGGCGTTCTCTAGCAGTGTACCGAATGATAAAATTGCAATTTTACAGCCTTTTTTAACCGTATTTGCTTTACCTATTTCAAGCAGTTGCATATCACTTTGAATTTCAGCGGTGCCCGCACTGCCACGAGGATAACGCACGGCTACTGGGCAATTTGCTTGATAGCCAGTATAGAGCATTTGACGACATTCATTGGTATCGCTTGGTGCCATAATGACCATGTTTGGAATACAGCGCATAAAACTTAAATCGTATGCGCCTTGATGAGTTTCACCGTCTGCTCCCACAATACCGGCACGGTCAATGGCAAATAAAACGGGTAAATTTTGCAATGCAACATCGTGAATTAGCTGATCGTACGCGCGCTGTAAAAAGCTTGAGTAAATAGCTACAACGGGTTTTAAGCCTTCACAAGCAAAACCTGCGGCTAGCGTAACAGCATGCTGCTCTGCAATAGCGACGTCAAAGTATTGTCCTGGGAACTCTTTAGAAAAACGCACCATACCTGAACCTTCGCGCATAGCGGGTGTGATCGCCATTAATTTATCGTCTTGCTGGGCCATATCGCATAGCCAGTCGCCAAATACTTTTGAAAAAGTAGCTGCGCTGGGCTTTGATTTAGGAAGGCTTGATGTCATTGGGTCAAACTTTGGTACGCCATGATAGCCAATAGGATCCGCTTCAGCTGGCTTATAACCTTTACCTTTTTGCGTTTTTATATGTAATAACTGCGGGCCTTTTAAGTTACGCATATTACGCAGCGTATCAACCAACATATTTACATCATGTCCATCAATTGGGCCAATGTAATTTAGACCTAATTCTTCAAAAAAAGTACCTGGGATCATCATACCTTTAATATGCTCTTCCATTTTACTGGCAAGTTGCTTAACCGGAGGTACACCAGAGAGTAACTTTTTACTACCTTCGCGAATGTTAGTATAAAAGCTACCTGATAAAATACGTGCAAAATGATTGGTTAACGCACCGACGTTTTCAGATATCGACATTTCGTTATCGTTCAAAATGATCAGCATGTCTGATTTTACATCACCTAAATGATTCATTGCTTCAAAGGCCATACCAGCGGTAATTGCGCCATCACCAATAATGGCAACTGTTTTGCGCCCTTTACCTTCTTTTTGTGCGGCAATCGACATACCTAAAGCGGCAGAGATAGACGTACTTGAATGCCCGACACTAAACGTATCGTATTTGCTTTCATCACGAAATGGAAAAGGGTGTAGGCCGTCTTTTTGACGAATCGTATGCATTAAATCACGTCGACCGGTAAGTATTTTATGCGGATAAGCTTGGTGACCCACATCCCACACTAAACGATCTTCAGGTGTGTTATAAACATAATGCAGTGCAACAGTTAGCTCCACAGTACCTAAACCAGATGCTAAATGACCGCTACTTTGCGATACTGAGTTGAGTAAATAGTCGCGCAACTCATTGCTAAACTCTGGGAGTTTATCTTGCGCTAAATCGCGCAACTGGGTCGGCTCGTCAACCAAATTAAGTAATGGATACTTGCTGCTATCACGTGTCATGGTTTTATTTATATCCTTCGCTAACATTAATTAATACAAAATACGATGTAGAATTAACTAATGTTTAGTAATAATGTGTCTGTACTCAGTGCAATACTTTTAAGCGGTGTCTTAATGATCACGCTCAATAAGGTAATTTGCCAGTGACGCCAGAAGTGTTGTGTCAGCATCTATATTTGCTAACGCCTCGTGGGCTTGTTGTATTAAATTCTGCGCCTTCTCTTTAGCGCCTAGCATACCTAATAAAGCAGGGTATGTCGCTTTATTGGCTGCAATATCTGACCCTTGTGGCTTACCTAAAATAAGCGTATCACCCTCAACATCTAAAATATCGTCTTGTACTTGGAAGGCCAGCCCTATCGCATAACCAAAAGTAGATAAGCTTTCTAAAGTGTGTTTATCTGCTTTTTCACTGCACAATGCACCTAACATAATAGCGCAGTTAATCAGCGCACCCGTTTTTAGTTTATGGATCCGCTCCAGCTCTTGTGCAGTAATGACTTTGTCAGTCGCGGCAATGTCTAAACCTTGCCCGCCAACCATGCCTTTAAGGCCTGATGCATGTGCTAATTGTGCGATCATCTTTACTTGTGTTTGTGCTGAGCATTTGAATTGATGATTTGCAATTAACTCAAAAGCGATAGTTTGTAGAGCATCGCCAGCTAAAATAGCATGGGCTTCACCAAACTCTATGTGACAAGTTGGGCGGCCACGGCGTAAGTCATCATCGTCCATCGCCGGTAAGTCATCATGCACTAACGAATAGCTATGAATGCATTCAATAGCTGCTGAAAGTACATTCAGATCGTGTTTATTTGCGCCAAACATCTCGCCCGTTGCATAAACTAAAAATGGGCGTAATCTTTTACCGCCATTAAATAACCCGTATTGTGTGGCATTTTTTACCGTTTCGTCTGTATCTAATGACTGTTTGAAATACGCTTTCAAGGTAGCTATTACATCTATTTGCGCACGTTCAATCTGTTCTTTAATACTCACAGTTATTCCGTATCGTTATCAAAGTTAGTAAGTACTGATTTTTCGCCATTGCCCATTAAAATTGATACTTTTTGCTCTGCTTGTTGTAATTTACCAGATGAAGCATTGGCTAGAGCAATTCCGCGTTCAAATTGTTTTAATGATTGCTCAAGCGATAAATCACCTTGTTCCATATCACTAACAATTGTCGATAATTCTTCTAGTGCTTGTTCGAAACTTAAGTTTTCAGGTTTTTTAGTCGCCATCTTATTTCAGCTTACGTGGTAAATTTAGGAGCCAATTTTAGGGGGAATGCTAAACTAGGTCAAAGGATGATACGTTTTTTTCGTCTATTAATATCAAATGCTATTCTTGTATGCATTAATAAGGGCTTAATCACGGTCAATTCTTTTAATAAAAGTAATTATTAATGCAGCTTGAATATAAATTACACTAATAAGACTTTTTTATCTTTATTTAGATAAACCGCTTAAGCAATTCAATATGTTGCCGATAAGCAGTTAATGATAAAAAGTTTATAATAAGGCCTTAGTGCATGAAACCTTTGGAGGAAATGTGGATTTAGCAACCATTATAGGGATCCTTGGCGCAATTGGCTTAATTGTCATGTCCATGTTTATGAGCAGTAGTGGCGAAATGGCCATGTTTTACAACACTCCTTCAGTGGTGATTGTATTTGGTGGTTCTATATTTATTGTTTTATCGAACTACACCATGGGGCAGTTTTTTGGCATTGGTAAAGTGGCCGCTAAAGCCTTTATGTTTAAAATTGAATCGCCAGAGGAGTTGATAGACAAAGCCGTTGAACTTGCTGATTCAGCTCGAAAGGGTGGCTTTTTAGCCCTCGAAGAGGCTGAAATACCGAACCAATTTATGCGTAAAGGCGTTGATATGTTAGTTGATGGTCATGATGCTGACGTTGTTAGAGCGACTTTACAAAAAGACATAACTTTAACGTCAACCCGTCATGAAATGGGAGCCGGTTTATTTAAAGCCATGGCTGATATTGCACCAGCAATGGGAATGAT
Organism: Pseudoalteromonas sp. S558; assembly: GCF_005886635.1. Classification (NCBI taxonomy): domain Bacteria; kingdom Pseudomonadati; phylum Pseudomonadota; class Gammaproteobacteria; order Alteromonadales; family Pseudoalteromonadaceae; genus Pseudoalteromonas; species Pseudoalteromonas sp. S558. The sequence continues at coordinate 13,646 of NZ_PNDU01000238.1, forward strand.
CGGTACGCTCATTGGCTTAGTTGCTATGTTATCTAACATGGATGATCCAAAATCAATCGGTCCTTCGATGGCTGTTGCTTTATTAACAACTTTATACGGCGCTTTTTTAGCAAATGTAGTGGCTATCCCTATCCAAGTTAAATTGGAGCTGCGTAAAGACGAAGAAGCAATGAACCAACGTTTGATTTTAGACGCTGTATTAGGTATTCAAGATGGTCAAAACCCAAAAGTAATTGAAGGCATTTTGAAAAACTACTTAGCTGAATCAAAACGTAAAGTTGATACCGAGGAGTAAACATGTCTGAGCAAGAGTGTAAATGTCCTCCCCCAGGGCTTCCAGCTTGGATGGGAACCTTTGCAGATTTAATGTCTTTATTGATGTGCTTTTTTGTACTCTTGCTTGCATTTTCTGAAATGGATGTACTTAAATTTAAACAAATAGCCGGTTCAATGAAGTTTGCATTTGGTGTACAAAATAAAATAGAAGTAAAAGATATTCCCAAAGGTACTTCTGTTATTGCTATGGAGTTTACGCCAGGAAAACCAGAGCCCACACCAATCGAGACTATTCAGCAACAAACAGTAGAAATGACTCAACAAATGCTTGAATTTCAGGCCGGTGATGAAAGTTCTGCAGGTGGTAGGCAAGAACAACGAGGTGATAAACGGGGTGGGGAATCTCGTAGTACCTCTCAAGAACAATCTTCTGATCAAGCAATCTCTGCTGCAGATCAAGAACAAACAAATGAACTTGTTAAAAAGATTGCTCAGCAATTAGAAAGGCAGATTATTGATGGTGCAATAGAGCTTGAGTCTTTAGGCCAGCAAATAATTATTCGCATCAGAGAAAATGGGTCTTTTCCTTCAGGTAGCGCTTTTTTGCAACCTAAATTTAAACCCATTATTCAAGACATTGGCATATTGTTAAAAGATGTGCCTGGTGAGATAACAGTATCTGGTCATACTGATGATTTTCAGGTTTCGAATGAGCTGTACATAAACAACTGGGATCTTTCTTCTAAGCGAGCTGTTGCTGTAGCAAGCGAGTTACAAAAAGTATCTGGTTTTGATAAAACGCGGATGATGGTGGTTGGGCGAGCTGAAACAAGACCATTGGTGCCCAATGATACAGATGAAGATCGTCGTCGTAACAGGCGTGTAGAGATTTCTATTTTACAAGGTAAAGCAAAAGAGTCTGCACCTATTGATGTAAGATAACTTTACTTGGCAAATACGTTTATTTATCATAAAGTAAGCTTTCAATAACAAATGTAACGGAGTCAGCCATGAAGAACATCGATAAATTTAGTTATATGCCAGGTAATGGTAACGGTAATGACGATAATGAACCAGATAAAGAATAGGTTGAGTGTAATATTTTGCCTGAATGGTTTGAAAGTATTACTAAGTTACTCGAAAATAGCTGGGTTTTTATATTAAGCCCTGCTATTTTTGTGTTTTACCTACGCAAAGATCACCTTGCATTACGCTTTGTGTTGGTTACTGCTGTATTCTTTTTTTATGGAGCGTTGATTAACGATTATTTAAAAGAGTTTGATAGCAGTACTTATATTTACCGTTACGTTATTTGGGCGTTTAATGATCTTGTTTGGATGGCTTTGATTGCTTATTTAGGAATAAAAGACAAAATTTATTTGTGGCAGTGTGTTATCGGTCAGCTTGTTGTTGTAAGTGCCCCTATTTTACAACTTTTCAGATTAGTTGATCGCCATTTATGGGATCTTTCTTATAGTACATACATTTATAAAACCTTATTGCCATTTATTAATATAGGCACCGTTATTGTTTGTTATCTACCGCTAGTTTATTTATTAATTAATAAGCGCAATACTGCATCAAACGAACAATAAAATTTATAGCTTCAAACTAATGTGTTAGACTACTGTTTATATGAACAGTGGTGAGCGAGCTATGAAACTCTATATTGCAGAAAAACCTTCACTCGGACGCGCTATTGCTGATGCGTTACCAAAGCCACATAAAAAGCATGATGGCTATATAGAAGTCGCTAATGGAGATTGTGTCTCGTGGTGTATTGGGCATTTGCTAGAACAAGCAGAACCCGATGATTATGATGAGCGTTTTAAAAAGTGGCAGTTTGAACACTTACCTATCATACCTGAACAGTGGAAGTTAAAAGCCAAAACCAAAACTCGCAAACAGCTCACTGTTTTAAAAAAATTAATTAAACAAGCCTCGCAACTTATTCACGCTGGCGACCCAGACCGTGAAGGCCAGCTACTAGTCGATCAAGTGATTGAAGAAGCTAAAATAAGTCAGGCTAAAAAGCAGAGTACGCAACGTTTACTCATTAGTGATTTAAACTTATCGGCGGTAAAAAAATCACTGGGTACTATGCGTTCTAATCGAGATTTTATTCCGTTAAGTGTATCTGCTTTAGCGCGCTCTCGTGCTGATTGGCTATTTGGTATGAATTTAACACGTGCATACACACTAGCTGGGCAAAAAGCAGGGTTTGGTAATGTGCTTTCGGTAGGGCGAGTACAAACCCCTATTTTAGGTCTTGTTGTTAATAGAGATAACGAAATAGCACACTTTGTATCTAAGCCTTTTTACGATGTACTGGCGCATTTACTTACTCCAGATAACCAGCCATTCATAGCTAAGTGGGTTCCTAGTAAAGCATGTGAGCCACATCAAGATGAAGAAGGGCGAATACTTAACAAAGCACTCGCACAAAATGTTGCTTCACGCATTACAAAGCAAAGTGCTGAGCTTACTTCACTTGACCAAAAACAAAAAAAACAAAGTGCTCCATTACCTTATAATTTATCTGCACTACAAATCGATGCGGCTAAAGCATTTGGTATGCCAGCTCAAAAAGTGTTGGATATTTGCCAAATACTTTACGAACGTCATAAATTAATTACTTACCCACGCTCTGATAATCGTTATTTACCTAAAGATCACCATCAAGATGCATCTGCTATTTTTAAAGCTATAAGTGCTAATGGTGGGCAAAGCAGTGAATTAGTAAATGGGGCTGATGTAAAAAAGCGTAGTAAATGTTTTAACGATTCAAAAGTGGCTGCGCATCATGCCATTGTGCCTACGGCTAAACAGTTAAAGTCAGCGAGTTTGAGCGGAGACGAAGCGAAGGTATATCAATTAATAAGCCGCCATTACCTAATTCAGTTTTATCCCGACTATATATATAACGAAACTAAAGCAGAGATAACAATCGCTGGCGGATTATTTAAAGCAAATGCAAAACAAGATGTAAGCTTAGGCTTTAAGGTATTAATGGGTAAGTCTGAATTAAAAGATGAAGCTACGTTACCTCCTTTAACAAAAGGTATGTCTCTTTTTTGTGAACAAGGCGAAGTAGTCGAAAAGCATACATCACCCCCTGCTTATTTTACCGATGCTACATTATTGGCTGCGATGACGGGCATTAGCCGTTATGTTAAAGATCCACAAATTAAAAAAGTATTAAAAGACACCGATGGTTTAGGTACGGAGGCAACACGTGCGGGAATAATCGAGTTGCTTTTTAAACGTCGTTTTTTAAAACGTGAAGGTAAGTCAATTAGAGCGACCGAAACGGGGCTTGCTCTTATTAGCGTATTACCACAAGGTTTAGCGAGTCCTGATTTAACCGCAAAGTGGGAATCGAGCTTAGGTGATATTGCACAGCAGGCAATGAGTTATCAGCAATTTTTACAGCCTTTACTTGCTGACCTAAATGGGTTTGTTCAATTAGCAGCAAACTGCGATAGCAATGCATTTGCGAAGTTACCAAAAACCTCACCTAAAAAACGTTTTGCTAAACGAGGTGGAAAAGCGACCTTTAAAAAGTCGAGTTATAAAAAAAGCTCTGTTGCTAGTTAGCAACAGAGCTTTTTTATCAAACCATATTACTTACTGTTGAATTGGTATTACTTAACCTGAACTCTGCTTGAGATAGATTTATTATCCAAAATTCAGGTTACTTATTAAATAAGGCAACAGCAGCGTTACTCATTGCTTTTATTCCAGTAGGAATAGCAACTTTATAATCAGGTGCCAATTTACTAGAGTGTAGGGAAGGGAGAACCTCACCTGTTTTTATCGAATCTGCATATTGTGCTTGGTTTACGCCTCCTAGCCAAAAAAGGGTAATAGGGATATTTTCATCGGTGCGTCCGTATAGGCCAAAGTCTTCACCCGCCATTACAGCTTGTGTTTCAAGCACATTAGTATCACCAATTGCGCTGGCAATAGAGTTTCTAACAATGTCTGTTTGTGCAGGGTTATTATAAGTAGATGGAATAGATTCATCTTCATGTACATATACTACAGGGTCGTTTGATTCATTTAAGCCAGCACTTTGTGCAATACCTGCCGTGATTCGTTTTATTGCTGCTATTTGAGCACTTCTAACATTTGGGTTATAGCTTCTGAGAGTGAGTTGTAGTTTTACTTCATCCGAAATCACATTATGTTTTGAACCACCATGAATAGACCCAACCGTAATAACTGAAGGCTCAAGCGGTGAAAGTTCTCGGCTTGTGATTGTTTGCAGAGCAAGTACTGTGCGTGCAGCTATAACCACAGGGTCTATAGTTGTATGCGGGTAAGCACCATGACCACCTTTACCTTTAATTGTAATATCGACAGAATCTACACTTGCCATAGTGTATTCATTTTTCATTGATACCTTACCAGCGGGGACGCTAGCACTTACATGCAAAGCAATTATATGATCAGGTTTTTCATATTTACTAAATAGCCCTTCGCTTAACATGGCTTTAGCACCCCCGCCAACTTCTTCGGCAGGCTGTGCAACCATCATCAAAGTGCCTTTCCATTGATCTTTGTGTACTATTAATTGCTCAGCAGTACCAATAAAAGAGCTCATGTGAATATCGTGGCCACAACCGTGCATTACTCCTACTTTCGCACCATGTTCATCTATTACTTTAACTTTTGAAGCATAGGACTTTCCTGTCTGCTCTATAATAGGTAAGCCATCGGTATCAGTGCGGATCATTACTGTTGGACCGTTTCCGTTTTTGTAAATGCCGACAACACCAAAGCCACCTACATTACTTGTTACTTTAAAACCCAGCTGAGTTAATTTATCCGCTATTTTATTACCCGTTTCTTGTTCGTGATAAGAAAGCTCTGGCGATTGGTGTAAATCGAGGTAAAACTTTTCTATAGCTGGCATGGTTTTGCTTAAATTCAAATCGAGTCCATTTGCTTGTACTAATGGGCTTGCTAATAAAAGTATTGCACTTAGATAAGTTAATTTCATGTTTTCCCTCATTGTTGAATATGTATACCGGATGATTTAGGTATATGACTTGTAATTATTATGTTCACCACCATATAAAAACCTAAATAGATGAATATGGCAATCAATTCAATGAGCAACATAGTTAGTATTAATGCGCAAAACCTTCAACAAGTACTCGGTGAAACATCACAGCAAAAATTGGTGTTGCTTAACTTTTTCTCTCCTCAAAGTCCTGACTGCATCGGACAGGCTGCAATTTTAGATAAAGTAGCGGCTGAATATGCAAGCTATATGGTAGTAGCAAACCTAGATTGCGATGCAGAGCAAGCACTCGCTTCTCAACTTGCGCAACAAGTTGGTCTTCAAACTCTGCCTACGCTTGTATTATTAAAAGACTCTGCACCAGTAGATTTACTTGCAGGTGTTCAAAGTGAGGCACAAATACGCGAAGCCCTAGCAAAGCATTTACCTGCGCAACAAGACTTACTGTTAGAGCAAGCAAAACAAGCGTTATTAAAGTCAGATTTAAATGCTGCATTTAATTATGCAAAGCAAGCTTATGAAATAGACAGCGGTAATGCACGCATCAAATTAGTGCTTGCAGACATATGTATTCAAATTCACAAGGTAGATGAAGCCCAAGCGCTTATAAATACAATAGACGTACAAGAGCAAGATGCTTACTTTAATAATATAAAAGCAAAATGCGAAGCTGCGCTTGAAGCAAAAGACTCACCAGAGATTAAAGAAAAGCAACAACAAGTAGAAAAGTACCCAAATGACCTAGAATTAAAAGAAGAGCTCAGTATTTTACTCAATGAAGCGGGCAGAAAAGAAGAAGCATTGGATATACTATTTACAGTGCTGCAAAAAGATCTGAATTTCAATGAAGCGAAACCAAGCTTTTTAGCCATTATTGCCTCTTTACCTGATGGCGACGCACTCGCAGCAAAGTATCGTCGCAAGTTATATAGTATTTTATACTAGGGTCTGTTGCTCTTTGCGGATTAAAATTTGTTCAAACTAGGGGGGGGTTAATCGCGGCGCGAGATTTGTAACCTAGTGGGCTAAGTAAAAACCGAGTAACAAAGAGTAAATAGCCCCTAGGAAGAACCCTTTGGGCAGCGCCTGTTTGGGAT